>NZ_JCAYNT010000029.1:0-45730 GCF_059758095.1 Shewanella sp. MF05913 | reverse complement strand
GATATATCTAAACCAATTGTTGTAATCTTCATATTCGGACCCGCCCTTTGTTGATAAAGTGTACAAACTTATCATGGCTCACTATGAAGCCGATTAGAAGGGTGGGTCCATCTCATTATTCCGGCAACGCTGTTGAGCCGGAATCCAGGTGTTGGTTTTAAATATCCAAGATGAAAGTCAAAAGAAACACCTGGATCCCTGATACGAGCACTCAGGGATGACGTACGAGTGGAGCAGCCAGAACAGCCACTATTATATCGTTTGCTCATTCTTATTCAGTTGACGCCCACCACTCCGTCGTTTGCTCATTTGAATACGAAATGACGCCAGCTACGTCGTTCCGGCAATGCTGTTGAGCCGGAATCCAGGTATTAGCTTTTACGCACTTACACAAGCGGTAAAGTCAAAAGAAACACCTGGATCCCTGATACAAGATCTCAGGGATGACGAATAAAAAGATGACGGCTAAAGGCCAAAAGAAACACCACCTACTCCGTCGTTCCGGCAATGCTGTTGAGCCGGAATCCAGGTGTTAGCTTTTACGCACTTACACAAGGTCAAAAGCAACACCTGGATCCCTGATACGAGCGCTCAGGGATGACGTACGAGTGGGGCCAAGCTTACCTAGAACCTAGAAGGACGAAGTCCGCGCTTGGCGAGCTTGCGAGCTCCTAGAACCTTAAATCTAAGAAACACCTGGATCCCTGATACAAGCACTCAGGGATGACGGGCGAGTGGGGCCAAGCTTAACCTAGAACCTAGAGCGCTTGACGAGCTTGCGAGCTCCTGGAACCTTAAATCTAAGAAACACCTGGATCCCTGATACGAGCATTCCGGCAACGCTGTTGAGCCGGAATCCAGGTGTTGGTTTTAAATATCCAAGATGAAAGTCAAAAGAAACACCTGGATCCCTGATACGAGCACTCAGGGATGACGTACGAGTGGAGCAGCCAGAACAGCCACTATTATATCGTTTGCTCATTCTTATTCAGTTGACGCCCACCACTCCGTCGTTTGCTCATTTGAATACGAAATGACGCCAGCTACGTCGTTCCGGCAATGCTGTTGAGCCGGAATCCAGGTATTAGCTTTTACGCACTTACACAAGCGGTAAAGTCAAAAGAAACACCTGGATCCCTGATACAAGATCTCAGGGATGACGAATAAAAAGATGACGGCTAAAGGCCAAAAGAAACACCACCTACTCCGTCGTTCCGGCAATGCTGTTGAGCCGGAATCCAGGTGTTAGCTTTTACGCACTTACACAAGGTCAAAAGCAACACCTGGATCCCTGATACGAGCGCTCAGGGATGACGTACGAGTGGGGCCAAGCTTACCTAGAACCTAGAAGGACGAAGTCCGCGCTTGGCGAGCTTGCGAGCTCCTAGAACCTTAAATCTAAGAAACACCTGGATCCCTGATACAAGCACTCAGGGATGACGGGCGAGTGGGGCCAAGCTTAACCTAGAACCTAGAGCGCTTGACGAGCTTGCGAGCTCCTGGAACCTTAAATCTAAGAAACACCTGGATCCCTGATACGAGCACTCAGGGATGACGTACGGGTGGCGCCAAGCTTTACCTAGAAGGACGAAGTCCGCGCTTGGCGAGCTTGCGAGCTCCTAGAATCTTAAATCTAAGAAACACCTGGATCCCTGATACAAGCACTCAGGGATGACGGGCGGGTGGAGAAACACTGGATCCCCGATACAAGCACTAGAGGATGACATAAGCACTTATTTTAAATAAAAAAAACGGCGCAGATAACTGCGCCGTTTAATCAATTGAACCTCAACACGTTAATGGCTAACGAAAACCTTTAAGTAAGTTTGCCGCTTCTGCTTGTTGGCGATCGTTGCCGTCTATTTGGACTTCTTTCAACAATGCTTTGGCGCTGTCTTGATCTTCAATTTCGATATAAGCCCGGGCTAGGTCTAATTTTGCATTAACCGAGTTTTCTTCATCATCAACATCAATCATATCGGCATTACCAATTAACGAGTTAACTTCGCCCATATCAACATCAACGTCTTTGTATTGATCGGTTTTATCGTCGTCTTCGTCAGCATCGTTTAATAGTTTATCGATATCGATATAACCATTCTCGCGCTCAAAACTCATTAGGTCATCATCACTGACACTAAACTGAGGTGTTCTACTGCGCTCTTTTTCATCAAGTGCAGCCAATGCCTCATCAACCGTTAAATTATCGTCGCTCAGAATATATTCATCTTCTGAGGTGTAATCGTCACCGTCGTCATCGTTTAATGACTGTGAAAATGCAGCCAGTAAGTCATCATCACTCACATTCGGTTCAGCTTCTTGCTCATCCACAGCGGTTTCTGCCGCTTTAAGCAAGTCGCTTTCCCAATCGAGCATGGCAGGCTTTGGCTTATTGGCTTTTAAATCATTAAAAAAGCCAGAGTCTTTGTTTGCTTTTGCTGCGCCTTGAGTGTGTTCTTCTTTAAGCTGGTCACTGGCATTTTTTACATCATCGTTTGTGCTGAGTGCATCGATAGATACATCATCATCGCCCATTGTTGCGAGAGGCGCATTCAATTCATCTTCTGATGTGTCATCGTTTTCATCATCAGAGTTGTCTGAATCGTCATCGAGGGTAAACGTTAATCCGTCATCGTCATTGTTGCTTTCAAGGTCAGACCCAAGCTCAGTTTCAACATTACGTTCAATAGCATCGATGGTCTCTTCGCGACTGTCATCGTCGTCACTCTGCGCCAATAACGCATCAAGCTCTGCATCAAAAAACGCCTTGTCGCTATCGTCAACTAACGCGGCAGGCTTACTGTTGTCAGTGCCGTTGTCTGTGCTGTCATCGATTGTGTTTTCTGCTCTGTTTAAATCGAGATCATTTAAGTATTCATCAAGCTCATTAAACAAATCTTCGTCGTCAATATCGGCAGAGTCTTCGGCATCAAGTTGCACATCAGGGTCATTTACTGGCGTGGCATATTCATCTTCAATGTCTTGCTCAAAACTGGCGAGCAACGCATCAGTATCATCGTCAAGCGGCGGCGTGCTCTCTAATGAACGGTCTAACGCTTCATCAGTTTCTTCTCGTTCTGGCTCTTCTAACTCTAGCTCAGTCTCTTCTAGTTCAGCCTCTTCTAGTTCTAGATCTGGTTCTTCAAGCTCTGGTTCAGGTGCAACACCTTGAGCATTCTCAAGGCTGTTAGCATCAAAAACGGACTCTTCTTCACTAAGCGGCTCGAGCGGTGATGCCATTTCTGGCTCATTAAAGCTCGCTAACAAAGCGTCAATATCATCGTCGCTGCTGTTCATCAGGTTTGCGGCGGTGTTACTTTCATCATCTTCTAGTTCTGCGGCTAATTGCGCTGCAACGTCATCTTCGTCGCTGTCTGTATCATTGTCAGAATCGGTCTCAGTATCAGTATCAGTATCGGTCTCAGAATCGAGGCTCGTTAACTTATCGGTATGTTCAACAACCGGCTCATTTAAGCTGGCCAAAAGCGCATCAATGTCGTCATCAGTCTCAACGTCATTGCTGTGGTTATTTGAACCGTCTTCTGAATCATCTTCAAGCTCTGCTGCTATTTGCGCGGCTAAATCTTGCTCTTCAGACAAAGCAGAATCATCTGCTTCAGGGTTAATATCCGCAACAGTGGATTCAATAACAGGCTCATTTAAACTCGCCAATAATGCATCAATATCCTCGTCAGACTCAGCTTGTTGCGTGTCTTCATCACCCTGTTCATCTTGAAGCTCTGCGGCGATTAATGCAGCCAAATCATCGTCAGCATTAACAGTTTCGCTATTTAGCGGCGATATAGGGGCATCTTCATCGCTATCATTAGTTGCCGTAACGGCTAAACCGGCTAATAACGCATCAATGTCTTCATCGCTTGACGGCTGATCATCGTTATTTTCTAGCTCAAGCTCAGCTAATAATTCATCGGCATCCGATGTTAAAGTTTCATCGTTTTCAGCAATATCATCAACCGACGCTACCGCATCTAACGCTTCTGACTCAGTGCTGTCAGATTCTGTTTCTGCTGGTATATCAAATTCAGCGAGTAGAGAATCAATATCATCGTCGTTTGAGACGCTTTCTTCAGATTCGACGGCTTCAGGCTCAGCGATTTCTGACTTAGGCTCTGCTGGCATATCAAATTCAGCTAATAGCGAATCAATGTCATCGTCATTTGATACGCTTTCTTCAGGTTCGACGGTTTCAGGCTCAGTAATTTCAGACTTAGGCTCTGCAGGCATATCAAATTCAGCTAATAGCGAATCGATATCATCGTCGCTTGATACGCTTTCTTC
Organism: Shewanella sp. MF05913; assembly: GCF_059758095.1. Taxonomy (NCBI): domain Bacteria; kingdom Pseudomonadati; phylum Pseudomonadota; class Gammaproteobacteria; order Alteromonadales; family Shewanellaceae; genus Shewanella; species Shewanella sp. MF05913. The sequence goes on along the minus strand of NZ_JCAYNT010000029.1, from coordinate 41,431 downwards.
AGGCTCAACTGTTTCAGACTTAGGCTCTGCTGGCATATCAAATTCAGCGAGTAGCGAATCAATGTCATCGTCATTTGATACACTTTCTTGAGCTTTTGCTTCAGGTTCGACGGTTTCAGGCTCAGTGATTTCAGACTTAGGCTCTGCTGGCATATCAAATTCAGCGAGTAGCGAATCAATATCATCGTCGTTTGATACCGTTTCTTGAGCTTCAGGTTCGACGATTTCAGGCTCAGCAATTTCAGGCTTAGGCTCTGCTGGCATATCAAATTCAGCCAACAACGAATCGATATCATCGTCGTTTGATATCGACTCTTGAGTTTCAGGTTCGACGGCTTCTGGCTCAGTAATTTCAGACTTAGGTTCTGCTGGCATATCAAATTCAGCCAACAGCGAATCGATATCATTTTCAGCGGAGGCATCAAGTAGATCATTATCTGTGCTGTCGCTATCAAAGTCGGCGAGTAAACTGTCTAAATCATCTTCCGGTGCAGGAGAGGTAATCGTTGCAGCAGGTGCTGCATCTAAGCCCGCTAATAAACTGTCGAGATCGTCATCATCTTCAAGAGGTTCAAGTTCAGAATCTTGATCTTCCATCGCCTCAGCCCAAAGATCATCAAGAGATGAGCCTTCGTCATCTTCTGCTTCATCATCTTCACCAATAAACATGTCTGATGCCATGTCCATTTCGCCATCATTGTCCAGTGACACTTCAGGTTGTAAATCAACGCTGTCTAAATCTAATAAATCATCAATTGATTCATCGTCATCTGAGTCGAGGTGAATAACCATCTCGTCAGCATTATCGTCTTCATCGACCACTGGAGCACTAGATTGCTTAGCAACGGTTTCGGTTTGTGGCGTGTCTTCTGCAGTAGCTTGTTTATTATTTTTACGGCGAGTCAATAACCAAAATAATAAGCCAAATAACAATAACAAAGGCACAGATGCAGCCACTATCAGCATTAATGTGTTGTCCATTAAGCTGCGCCAAAAGTCTGCTGGCTCTTCAACCACAGGTTCAACATTACCCACTTGCTGCAATAGCTTTTCGTATTCTATGGTGAGTTTGTCGTGTTTTTCGTTTAACAGTTGTAAATCTTCTTCAAGCGATGAAATATTTAACGACATCTGGCCGATTTTATTCTTCAGCACTTGATTGTCATTGTTACTGATCATCAAATCGTCTTGAGCGCGTGCAAGCTCATCGGTCAGCATTAGCGCTTTGGCATTGGCTTTATCAAGTACCGAATTTAGATCGTTTACTTCAGTGGCATTGGCTGGCTTTATTGCTTGAGTTGGTGCTTCAACGGTAGGTGTTTGTTGTACTATTTGCAGCGGTTTATCAGCATTAGGCTTTTTAACCACTTCAATAATTGCTGGCGGCTTGGTCACAACGGGTTTAGGTGTCACAACTCTAGGCGGTGGGGTTTGGCGAGTCACGCGGCGATCATCTTGCTCTGCACGGCGGCGAGCGACATTATCAGGAATGGCGGCCATAACATCGGCAGACGGGATTAATAAAATCATCCCACGTTCTAAGGTATTGTAATTATTACCACTAAAGGCATGTGGGTTGGCGTCAAACAATGCTGCCATGACCTGATAAACACTCACACGGTCATTAGGACGAACTTTTTGGGCAATACTCCAGAAAGTGTCTCTAGAGGTAGTAGGACCGTATTGACGTTTAGCTTGCTGTTTAACCTCGCCATTAGGGCCGGTTATTTTTAGTGTTTCTGCCTGAGCAGAATCAATAAGCTGTAAACTGGTTAAGCCAACGGTCGTACAGGCAATTAAACCCAAAATATAAGAAGTACGCAAAGTCATCCAATCCTTCCCTTTAAGCGCTATTGAGTTACCATCATGGCAACAGGCTGTAGGCAATTTTTATCATTAATTATGGTGTTTACTATATCAAATCACATCGGTTTGGCGCTAACTTTTGCACTTAAAAAAGCAGTATAGATGTTAAAAATGATACGTTTACGACTATAAACTAGATCCGCCACCCCTGCTACTACTGGCGCAAGTAAAACGAAAAAAGCCTGCTAGCTGCAGGCTTTTTAAACTAAATCACTTAATGATTAATAGATTAGCATTGAGCAACGCTCAATTAATAGTAATCTCTAATCAAAATTTCAGCGATTTGAACACTGTTTAATGCCGCACCCTTACGAATGTTATCGGCAGTAACCCATAAATTTATACCATGAGAATGAGAAATATCTTTACGGATACGCCCTACGTACACAGGATCATTGCCGGCAGCTTCAGTAACCGCTGTTGGGTACTCGTCATCGCTTTCAAATAATTCAACACCTGGAGCATCACGTAAAACTGCTTTAACATCTTCTGCATCAACAGGTTGGCGTGTTTCAATATGGATTGCTTCAGAGTGGCCATAAAAAACAGGTACGCGAACGGCTGTTGGATTAACCACGATTTCGTCGTCACCAAAAATCTTCTGCGTTTCCCACACCATTTTCATTTCTTCTTTGGTGTAGCCATTTTCCATAAACATATCGATTTGCGGTAATACGTTAAACGCAATTTGTTTTGGATAAACAGTCGGTTCAATAGGCAAACCTTGAAGTAACTTAGCGCATTGACCCGCTAATTCTTCAATGGCTTTTTTACCCGTGCCAGACACAGACTGATACGTTGCCACGTTAATACGTGAAATGCCAAACGCATCATAAATGGGTTTGAGTGCGACCAACATCTGAATCGTTGAACAATTTGGGTTAGCAATAATATTGCGATTACGGAAATCAGCAATGGCTTCTGGATTCACTTCTGGGATCACTAAAGGCACATCGATGTCGTAACGAAAATGTGAAGTGTTATCGATAACAACACAACCCGCTTCACCCGCAATTGGCGCCCATTTAGCAGACACATCGCCACCAGCTGAAAAGAAACCAATTTGAGCCTGGCTCCAATCAAACGTTTCTACGTCAAGAATTTCAACTTGTTTACCGTGAAAACTGACCGTTTCGCCAGCACTGCGACTGCTCGCTAATGGAAACAACTTAGCAACCGGAAAATTACGCTGCTCGAGGATCTCAATCATAGTTTGACCCACTGCGCCCGATGCACCTAAAACGACTACATTAAATTCCTGAGACATAATTAACGCTCGACTCCTATTATCCAGTTTGAACAATCAATCTACCCTAGTTTAGTGATGCTTTGCTAGGGTTAATGTATTAAAAAGACCTGCTTTGTAGTGATTTTTTCTCAACTGGGTAAATATCGTTACTTTTAAGCCTTAAATGGCTATTTACAGGCGTATTCACTCATAAAATTAGTCTTGGCTAAATCAATTAAAGCCTAACGCAGTCAGCATAGTTTGATTAATAGCGCCACGTTGCTCAGCTAATTGCATTTGAATTAATGAAATCGCACTGTATTCACGACGATAAGTATGTTGTTTACGCATTAAATCAAAGCCAGATGGGGTGTTAAAACAACCACGAAATTTTCGGTCATCGTCACGTAAGTCATACACCAAACGCGACAAAGACAATAACTGTGCTTCACTCAACGCTGTTTGAATGGCTATTTGGTTAAACTGAAAAGTCGGCAACAAACTGGTTAACGATTTAGTCGCTTCAATGCCCAGCACAGCGCATAGTTTTTGATACAACATAAAGGTGCCGCGCGCCTTTCCTTCTAAACTGTAGCCAGCAATGTGCGGTGTAGCAAATTCCGCTAACGCCACTAACTCAGGCATTGGATTTGGCTCATCTTCCCACACATCTAATACCAGTTTTACATCGTCGCGTTGTTGTTTAAACTTAATCAATGCACGATTATCAATGACTTCACCGCGACAACAGTTAAGTAACCAGGTATTGGGTTTTAATTGGTTTAAGCGTGCTTCATCAAATAAGTACCAGGTTTTATGCTCGCCGTCTTTAGTGATAGGTACATGAAGGCTAATGATGTCTGACTGGGAAATTAGCGTATCAAGCGAGACAAATTCTCGGCTATCGCCTTGCTCAGCTTTTACAGGATCGCAAAGCAACACTTTAAGTCCATACGCTTGCAAGCACTTAGCCGCCGCAGTACCGGTATTGCCCGCACCAACAATCCCCACAACTTTACCTTGTAAAGATTCACCAAAGCGTTGCGCAAGTTCTAACATGGCAATGAACGCGTACTCACCCACAGCAGTGGCATTACAGCCCGGTGCGTTGGTAAATGGAATACCGCGCTGAGCAAGATAATCTACCGCCACATGATCGGTACCAATCGTCGCACTACCGACAAACTTAAGCTTGTGAGCATTTGTGAGTAATGCCGCATTCACTTTAGTCACCGAGCGCACTAACAACACATCAGCATCACGAACTTGCTCAGGCGTTAATGTGCGGCCATTAACATATTCAATCTCACCTAAGTCGCCAAACAAGGCATCGACATAAGGCATGTTTTCATCAGCAATTATTTTCATCGGGTATCTTATTGTCAGCGAATTTAACGACTTCACATCGCATTTTTATGGCCAACATCTTATACCAAAGCCATAAATTGGACGAGAAAAAACGTCAGGCTTGAACGCTTCGCTTAAAGGCTAGAGGGATTAGGTATTAGGAACGAGGTTCTAGGAGCTCGCAAGCTCGCCAAGCGCGGACTTCGTCCTTCTAGGTTCTAGGTAAAGCTTGGCCTCACCCGCACGTCATCCCTGAGTATTGTATCAGGGATCCTGGTGTTGCTGTTGACCTTGTGTAGAAGCGTAAAAGCAACACCTGGATTCCGGCTAAACAGCATTGCCGGAACGACGTAGGAAAAACCAATGCTTTACCCTCTTAGCCCGTCATTTTTTCGCCCGCCATCCCTGAGTGCTTGTATCAGAGATCCAGGTGTTTCTTAGATTTAAGGTTCTAGGAGCTCGCAAGCTCGCCAAGTGCGGACGTCGTCCTTCTAGGTTCTAGGTAAAGCTTGGCCTCACCCGTTCGTCATCCCTGAGATCTCTTATCAGGGATCCAGGTGTTGCTGTTGACCTTGTGTAGAAGCGTAAAAGCAACACCTGGATTCCCGCTAAACAGCGTTGCCGGAACGACGTAGTAGTGGACATCATCTGAATACGAATGAGCAAATGACGTAGTAGTGGCCGCTATTTGAATGCACAACCCGCTCGTCATCCATGAGTGCTTGTATCAGGCAGGTGTTTCTGTTGACCTTGTGTAGAAGCGTAAAACCAACACCTGGATTCCGGCTTAAAATCGTTGCCGGAACGACGTCGTAGTAGACGTCGTAGTAGACGTCAACTGGAGACGAATGAGTAAATGACATAGTAGTGGATATTAAAGGAACGACGTAAACAAAAACAAAACCAAAACCAAAACCAAAAACAAAAAAGCCAGCGTTGTTTCCAATGCTGGCTTTCTTAAATGCTTAGCAGGCGAGGCTGCTAGTGCATATTATGCTTTGTACTTACGCATCACTAATGTTGCGTTAGTGCCACCAAAACCGAAGCTGTTGCTCATGATGGTGTTTAACTCTGCCTTACGCATTTCTTGTACCACTGGCATGCCGGCGGCTTTTTCATCAAGGTTATCGATGTTAATGCTTGGGGCAATAAAGCTGTCTTCCATCATGATCATGCTATAAATCGCTTCATGAACACCAGCTGCACCTAAGGCGTGACCGGTTAATGACTTGGTAGACGCAATAGCAGGCATGTTGTCGCCAAACACTTCACGTAATGCTTCAAGCTCACGCATGTCACCCACAGGCGTTGAGGTACCATGAGTGTTAATATAATCAATTGGCGCATCAACATCGGCAAGTGCCATTTGCATACAACGTACAGCACCTTCGCCAGACGGAGCAACCATGTCGTAACCATCAGATGTCGCACCGTAACCTATGATTTCTGCATAAATTTTCGCACCACGTGCAAGTGCATGCTCTAATTCTTCGACAACAACGATTCCGCCGCCACCCGAAATAACAAAACCATCACGGTCTGCATCATAGGTACGAGACGCTTTTTCTGGTGTGTCATTGTACTTAGTCGACAACGCACCCATTGCATCAAAGCCCATGGTTAACGTCCAATCAACTTCTTCAGCACCGCCAGCAAAAACCATATCTTGCTTACCCATTTGGATAAGTTCAACAGCGTGGCCAATACAATGTGCTGATGTTGCACAAGCTGAACTAATTGAATAGTTCACGCCTTTAATTTTGAATGGTGTAGCCAAACAAGCACTCGCAGTACTGGCCATAATACGTGGCACTATATACGGCCCAACACGTTTAACGCCTTTTTCACGTAACGTATCAGCTGCTTGAACCTGGTTTTTAGACGATGCACCACCCGTACCGGCAACTAAGCCAACACGGAAATTAGAATATTGTTCTTCAGTCAAATTAGCATCAGCAATCGCTTCTTGCATGGCAATATAAGCATAAGCAGCTGCATCGCCCATAAAGCGCAATGCTTTACGATCAATATGGTCAGCAGGGTTCATTTTAATATCACCCCAAACTGTGCTGCGTAGTTGCATTTCTTCAAACTGTGCAGAGTGGGTAATACCGCTACGACCTGCTTTAAGTGACTCGGTCACTTCTTGCTTGTTATTACCGATACTTGAAACAACACCCATTCCGGTGATCACGACTCTTTTCATTTTTTTGCTATCCATTTGGTACATGTCGGTACTTAATTGCGGCAATCATAGCTGCTTTGAAGCAATTAAGTGGTCAGCTTTCCATAAACGCAGGTAAAATAATGCCAAGTTATGTGGCCTGAGTAAAATATTTTGAGTAAAAGCACTTTTTTATCTGCATCTGACACCCAACAACCTCAGCATAAAAGCCCATTGTTGGGTAATAATAGCGACGCTGATAATCAATATTATCAATCTGTACAGCAGTATATCGATACAGTATTGCAAACCAGTGACGCTCAACACAGTGCAAATAAACACACTCATTTACTCACCCTCGGACAATTTGGCTTTGCCGATGGCCATGAAATCCTCTTGCTACAAGCTGCAATCGAGCATAAAAATCAGTACCAGCAAAACAATACCACAAATCGAGTGCATCTTATTGTATTTGCACAACAACCTATCAATCGTCAGCAGCTTGAACAAATATGGTCACAGCAAGGGTTACTCAGCCCAGGCAATCCATTAGCGGTTCATGCTCAGGCACTGCTAAATACACAACTTGCAGCGATTAATGGTTGCCAGCGTTTCACACTTAATCATACACGCCTTACTGTCGATGTATATTATGGCGACCCACTCAAGCAATTAAAAACCATTGCAACGCCAGAGTCACAAAAAATTCAGCATTGGTTTGCGCTACCCGATACGAGTCAAACTTACCTTAAGGATCACTATTTCAACTCAGCCGTTTTATGGCAATGTGGTCGCCTAAGTCATGATGATGCGAGTTTTTATGTTGCGGAAAATGTTGCGCCAAAAACGCCACTCACAGACACAGCGATACAAGCGATAAGCAAACAACTCAGCCAATGTGGATTTAATACTCGTTCAGCTCATGCGCAAATAGCACAAAACTCGATTGATGACATCGCCATTGCAGAGCGCCAGGCATTAAGCCACCAACTTAATCAACAATTTGCCTATAACCCAACACCCAAGCACTTTAACGACAACCACCCTATTGCCATCATCGGCGGTGGTATAGCCGCCGCCAGCCTTGCTTTGTCACTCGCACAGCGCGGTAAAAACAGTATTATTTACTGTAAAGACGACGAATTGGGTCAAGGCGCATCGGGAAATAAGCAAGGCGCGATTTACCCATTACTCACACCCGAGAATGGGCCATTAAGTCAGTTTTTCCAACAAGCGTTTTTATTCAGTCGCCGCCAAATTGAGTCGTTAGTGAGTGACGGATTTACTATTGGCCATCAATGGTGCGGTGTATTACACACAGGTTTTGATGAACGCAGTGAAGCCAGATTAACCAAAATCATCAACGGTCAAGACTGGCCAGCCGAAATCGCGTTCGCGGTCGATAGCAAACACGCGAGCAAGCTTGCCAATCTCGATATCGACAAATCAGGCTTTTATTATCCACTTGGCGGTTGGGCGTGCCCGTTTGAATTTGCACAAGCAGCAATCGCCAAAGCGCAAACATTAGCTAACGTAACGGTTGTCTATAATAGACATATAAAGAAGATTGCAACGGGCCCGCAAGGTTGGCAACTGTTTACCGATGACGCCGAATTACCCATCGCCACACATCAACAATTAGTCGTCGCTTCTGGTGCACAACTTACCGATTACCCACAAACCAAACAGCTTCAAATCAGCGGATTTAGAGGCCAGGTGAGCCATGTGCCCGCAAAAGGAGAATTGGCACAACTCTCTACCGTCATTTGTGCCAATGGATACTTAACCCCGCAACATCATCAATTACACTGTGTCGGCGCCAGTTATGTTAAAGACCCTAAACACTTAACATTTTGCCCACAAGAACAGCACGAAAATAGCTTGAAGATGAAGCAAAGCTTCCCCAATTCAAACTGGCCTAACGATATTGATGTTTCAAACAATAATGCCAGAGTCGGCGTAAGGATGGTCAGTCGCGACCACTTCCCAGTAATGGGATGCGCAACTGATGTTGAAGAGTTATTTAAACTATATGCTCTGCAGCAGCAATCAAAAGACAAACCAAGCCAATGGCAACGTTACTGGCAAACCACACCAGCACCTATTTATGACGGCTTATATGTTTTAGGCGGCCTAGGCTCACGCGGCCTAAGCTCAGGCCCACTGGTAGCAGAATGCCTCGCCGCAAATCTCTGCGGCGAACTGTCACCACTCAACCTGGAATTACAAGCATTGCTCAGCCCCAATAGAATGTGGCTGCGAAAATTGCTTAAAGGCAAAGCATTGATGTGAGTTTTAGGACAGAGATTCTAGGAACTCGCAAGCTCGCCTGAGAGCGGACTACGTCCTTCTAGTGACTAGATAACGGTATACAGAACGCTGCGCTTACGGTTTTTCGTACGTCGTTCCGGCAATGCTGTTCAGCCGAAACGCAGGTGTACAGTCCGTCATTCCGGCAATGCTGTTAAGCCGGAATCCAGGTGTTGGCTTTTAGTGTTTTAGGTCCTAGGCCCTAGGTTCTAGGAACTCGCAAACTCGCCAGAGAGCGGACTTCGTCCTTCTAGAATCTAAGAAACACCTGGGTCCTCAATAAAGGCTCTCGAGGATGACGGCATAGAGCAACATCAAACACCGTCAACGACTCCGTCATTTGCTTGTTCGTACTCAGATGACGCCCACTATTACGTCGTTCCGGCAATGCTTTTAAGCCGGAATCCAGGTGTTGGCTCTTACTCTGTTACGTAAGGTCACAAGCAACACCTGGATCCCTGATAACAGATCTCAGGGATGACGAGCGGGTTGAGGCCAAGCTACATCATTTACTCATTTGTATTCACGAGACGCCCACTAATCTGTAATTTCTCATTCGTACTCACATGACGCTCACTACCCCGTCGTTCCGGCAATGCTTTTTAGCCTGAATCCAGGTGTTGGCTTTTACTCTGTTACGTAAGGTCACAAGCAACACCTGGATCCCTGATACAAGCACTCAGGGATGACGTGCGGGTTGAGGCCAAGCTACATCATTTACTCATTCATATTCAAATGACGCCAACTAATCCGTAATTTCTCATTCGTATTCAGATGACGCTCACTACCCCGTCGTTCCGGCAATGCTTTTGAGCCGGAATCCAGGTGTTAGCTTTTACGCACTTACACAAAGTCAAAAGAAACACCTGGATCCCTGATAACAGATCTCAGGGATGACGCGCGGGTTGAGGCCAAGCTACATCATTTACTCATTCATATTCAGACGACGTTCACTACTCCGTAATTGCTCATTCGTATTAACATGACGTCCACTACCCCGTCGTTCCGGCAATGTTGTTGAGCCGGAACCCAGGTGTTAGATCTTACTCTGTGACATAAGGTCACAAGCAACACCTGGATCCCTGATAAAAGATCTCAGGGATGACGTGCTGATGAACCAGAACCTAGAACTCTCAGGCGAGATTACGAGCTCCTAGAACCTAGAACCTTAAATCTAAGAAACACCTGTTTCACTGATAACTGATCTCAAGGGTGACGGGCGGGTGAGGCCAAGCTACCTCATTTGCTCATTCATATTCAGTGCAGGTGGGACCAAATCTAGGGCCTCGAACCTAAGAAATATTGAGTAGGAATGACGATAAAGACAAAATCAAAGCTCGTGATTTCAAATTTATGAGCCTCTGACTGAGAAAAACAACAATAAATGTACAAAAAAACGGCTGTTGAGAACAGTTTTAACCATACTAAAATCACTAATAAGTATTACTATAATTCATACAAAAACCGCAAAGTATGATCATACTTTATTGAAAAAATATAGATTACGCCATACTTCACTCAACAATCGTGATGAGAAAAAAAATATACGAATAGGCTAATTATTTACAAAAAAGACAAACCTAAAACACTAAAGCATTGATTACAAGACGTTTACATCAATATCACTAAATCTAAATCACTTTTAACATAACTTAACCACATTATAAAAAAGCCTACGACTTCCTATCATTAATAATGCACTATCAAACCAAGCTATATTCACAACAATTTTAGGGGAAAATCCTTTATCAAACCAGCCAGCTTTAAAATTCATACCTGAAATCAACCTTTTTAATAAAAATTTTAAATTAATCTCTTCCCTGTCGAAAGTTATTCACAGTTAAAACTCAGTGATAAGTCACAAAAAAACAAAACTAAAATAACACTTGAGTCATGGAGGATAGAATGTGGCAATTTTTTAAGCTCAAATTGTCCTCAACATTTATATATATAACACTCGGCCTGATATTAAGCGTTCAAGCAAACGACTCGCTGACACTTTATTTAACTGGGGAAATAAAAGACAAATGTATTATAGAAGCCCTAGCAGCGACATCATTTGACTTTAGTCATGTAAAAACACATTCAGCAAATTTACAAGTCGATTGTAACCAAAAGATGTCTTTAGCAATTAGGTCAGACTCTGGTGGGTTAAAGTTAAAAGAGCATCGAGATAGTAGCATATTAGTCGATTACAGTATTGAAATAGCATTCCAATCACTCAACTTTGTAATTAACAAAAATGCATCAGAAATGATTACAGAGCAAAGATTCAATACAAGTAACAACATTCCTTTTAATACAGTAGGAACATTAACCTTAAGCTTAAAAGATACTTTTACATATTCAGGAGAATACAGAGATACATTACATATCGATGTATATCCAAATTTCGTGAATAACGAAAATTAAGAATTCTTGTTTTACAAGAAGAAAACCACCGTTAATTAATAACAATGAACCGGTGTCATTATGCAGTAATAATCTAGAATAAAATGGAGTTTTATCATGAAAAAATTTACTTTAGCAGCAATGTCTATCGCAACACTATTTGTTGGTTCAGCTAGCGCTGTGGATATCGACCTTAGCGGTAATGTCGCAACTGTTTGCTCTATAAGCTCTTCGACAACAGCAATCAATTCATTAGCAGGGGGCGCTAGTGGAAATATTAGCGGTATTAATCTTAGCTGTAATGACTTCGATGGTGCAACAGTTACAATGATCAGTAGCGAAGGTGGTTTACAAGGTATTGACTCAGAAGATTTAGTCATTCCGTATATAGCAACCTTAACCCCTGGAGGTCTGGCACCACTTGTGCTCGATTTATCAAACAATCACCAAAATGGTAATAACGATGCTAGAGTATCACAAGATTATTCAGGCACTGCTTTACTTAATGGCACAACAGCAACATTAAATGTAACAACAAGTACAGCAACACAGTCAGGTGCCTGGGCTGGTGGATATTATGACAAACTAACTATTCAAATTTCTGCACTATAATTTGAAATAAAATGCGAGGGCACTCTCCCCCTCGCATTTTATCTAAGGAAAATCGGACTTATGGATAAGTTAATGTTAAACATCATAATCAAAATAAGACAATTGGTTGCTTTAGGTATATTATTTTTAAGTTTTACAATTCAGGCTTACCAGGTTGAGCCAATGTCTGCAGAAATTGAGCCTACAGGAAAGAACTCACAATATGCATTGAGAGTTGAAAACACAGATTCATTTCCTCTTACCTTAGAGTTTTTACCAAAAAAGGTATCACAAGATAAATTTGGTAATAATACACTCACTCCTGCTGATGATGACTTATTAGTCATTCCCATGACCGCTGTTATACAACCAGGTAAAACGCAAACTATTATGGTTCGCTATTTAGGTGAGCCACAGCTTACCCAGTCTCAAATTTATTCGATTGAAGTCAATCAAGTATCAGTAGAGTTAGCAGACCAAAGTAATTCTGAAGTCTCACTCGCGTTTAACTTCAACACATTACTCAATGTTGTCCCCTTAAATGCTCAGGCTAAATTACAAACAACAACATTGCAAAAACAGGGTGATGAATGGACATTAGAAGTCATCAACAGTGGTAACCGATTTGCTAAAGTCACAGAAACAGAATGGCTCCTATCAGATGGGGTAAACTCGACTAGACTAAATCGTAAAAATATTAGTCAATTTGTTGATGGAAAACTAATCTTACCCAATGCATCCAGGGTATTTAAGATAAAACAAATTGAGGGACTGGATATGAGCAAAACCAAAGTAGAAATACAATGGAATAAAAGATAAATACGATTAATTTGGAAAGGTTATGGACAACATAAGCATTGAAGGCGGCATAAATAAAGTCAATACATTAGCTGCTTTTTCAGTTGCTAAATCAGTGACTATTATAGTCACGATAATAGTCACTTTTTGTGTTTTTTCCGTCAGCTTTATTGCATCTGCATTAGAAATATCACCGTTAACCGTTGAATTAAAAACAGACGCCAAACCGAGCTATCAACAGATATTAGTCAGAAACACATCGAACACTCGTGTCCCTGTAGAAATAAGTATTAATGAACTTATATTTAACCCCAAAAATAGTAAACCACTTTTTAGCTTAACGCCTATAGAAAATGATAGGGACTTATTGGTTTTTCCACCAGCATTGATGCTAGAGGCCGGAGAAGCCAAAGCAATCAGAGTGCAATGGAATGGTGATAAAAAAATTTCATTATCTAAAAGTTATTTTATTCGTTTCAGCCAGCCACACATTACGCAACCATTAGAATCGTTCTCTGATGAAAGCGGCGTTAAAATTTTTGTGCATTTTAATGCTGTGGTGCACGTCAGCTCTGTTGAATTAAAAGCAAACTTATCCATTTTACCCGACACACTAACAAAAAATCAGCAACAGAATACAATAAGCGTTGATGTTAAAAACAATGGCAATAGCTATCATTATTTAAAGCCAAATCAAATAGTAAAAATAAACGAGTCTAAGAATATTCTTTCTAAACTACCTGATTCAACATACAGCAGTATGAGCGACACCTTTCTCCCACCACACTCAATACGAAAAATCACTATACCAATGGGCAGTGATTGGCATGAGGGAGACTCATTCATTATTAACGCCGAGAAAAAGTAATGAAAGAAAAGCTGGTTTTCTTTTTTTTCATTATATCCATGGTTATCGGCAATACCGTGCAATGCGAAGAATTAATAAATCCCTATGGTAGAGATTTTACTATTATGAGTTTGTTAAGGCTCAACGATAGCATTATCGGTGATGTAGAAATAACAATCACTAAAGAACAGACAATTAAGATGTCAGCAGAACCCACGATAGAGTTGTTAAAAAACACGTTAAGTGATGATATTTTAGCCAGATTAACGGCACTAAAAAAAGACGGATTCATAAGTGACACTGATTTTGCTCAACTCGGTGTCACATTAACATTCGACATGGCGAGCCTAGAACTGGTACTCACACCAGATAAAAACAGCTTAAAAATGGGCACAATTGATTTTGATAGAGAAAAAAACAATCGAACTTATATAGAGCCAAATAAAGTTAATGGATACATGAATTTATCAGGGGCAGTATCAAGAAGTGAGAGCAATTCACCACAAAATGATATTTTTTATGATAAAAACTATACGTTAAATTCAGCACTTAATTATAACAATATTGTTTTCGAATATGAATCCATCTATAGCGACAATCAAAATCAAGCAAATTTTTATGCTCGCCAGGGTTCACGAGTTAACATCGATCTGCCAGAGCAAGGAACACGTATTACCTTAGGTGACTATTATTATAATGGCGCGACCTTTCAAGATGGTGGAGATATTTTAGGATTACAAATTAGCAGAGATTTCGCCGTTATCCCAACTAAAAATGTAAGGCCTACGGCTTCAAGACAATTTACATTACAGCGGTCTTCAACGGTAGATGTCATGGTTGATGGCGTTGTGGTCCAAAGACTCACACTAGGCGCTGGATCATATGATTTACAAGATATCCCTTTGTCTGACGGTCTAAGTGATCTTGAGCTAATTATTACCGATTCTAATGGACAAGAAGAACGAGTAAATTTTTCAATAGCCACAGGTATGGATTTACTAAAAGAAAATGAATTTGAGTATAATATTAATGGTGGATTTAAAAGTAATGTAACAGATAATGAGCCTGAATATGATTTTGATGAATATGTTGTCAACGCAAAATTTGAGTACGGCATAAATACTTCTTATACTCTAGGTGTTAACTTTCAGTTTAGTCAATCAAGTTATCAAGTTGGTTTACGAAACTTATTTGCCACTGGCATAGGGTTATTTGATGTTAAATCCAACTACAGTAATAGCAATATCCTAGGTAAAGGAACCGCTTTTAGTCTTGGCTACGACTTAATGGGATTAGTTGAAAAAAATAGCCCATTGGAATTCAATGTTTATTACGATTATTATTCTCGGTTTTTTATTGGCGCAAGAAATGACACACTCATTACTATGAATGAACCAATTAATGTCAATCAACATTTTATCTCTACACGATTAAGTTATAACTTTGATTCCAACTTCAGAGCATCACTAAGTACAAGTTATGTACATAGTTATGATTACGATAAGCGTTATTGGATCGTCAGTCCTTCTGTATCAGGCCAACTTTTCGACACCAAGGCTAATTGGAGTTTTAGATTAGGACATAAACAATTTTTGAATAATAAATCAGACTTATCAGGTCTATTCACGTTAAGTTGGCCACTTGGCTTAGACTCTAGAGTGATATCAAGTTACCAAAGCGATAAAAAAGCAATAAGCTCTGAATACAATTATAGAAAAAATATAGGCAACAGCGGGGGAATATCTATGTTTGCAGGCGCAAGCCATGCAGAAGATTCAGATATGGATATTGATGCTGGTATAGATTACGACGCCAATCGCTTTGTATTAAATGCTCAACATACAACTAGGTATACAGATTTTTCAAATGACACTAATAATCATTATAGTCAGATAAGGGCATCATCAGGTATTGCTTTTTCTGGTAATAGTTTTGCAATAGGAAGACCCATTAGAGAAAGCTTCGCTATTATTAAACAGCATGCCAGTATTAATGATAACTATGCTGAAATATCACCGACTATTTCTAGTGCCAGAGTTTATAGTGACAATCTTGGTCCAATGCTCATTCCAGATTTGGCAGCCTATAACGAACAAGTATTAAACTACGAAGTTGATAATCTTCCCATTGGCTATGATTTAGGTGCCGGCGTCTTCATGCTCTCACCAGGCTACGCCCAAGGTTACAATTTACAAATAGGTTCGAATGCGTCCATTACTGTAATAGGCACGCTGGTCGATAAACACTCTAAAGAGCCTATCTCATTAATTTCTGGTAAAGCGGTGCTCAATGATGCGAAGCAATTTGAACCTCTGCTATTCTTTACTAATCGCACGGGTAGATTCGCCATATCAGGAATAAAACCAGGCACTTATACAATTGAATTAAATACTGAAACAGTAAGAAAATTTACGATAACCGTCCAGGATGATAGCGATACATTATTACGCTTAGGGGCTATATATGTTGAATAAAAAACTAAATAAATGCGTTTTACTGGGTGTTGGTGCAATGATGTTGTCATTTTTAACCTCTACGGTGTACTCATGCGAAGCAAAACTGCAATCAATCAATCTCATCAATAGTAATGCTAGAGCCTATGACGTCTTCTCCACTGAGGCTTTTGCATTGACGCAGCAATATGAGGTTAAGACCACGTTTAGTCTCGAATCGAATCCACAAGAATGTGCATTCTATGTGGCGGTATCGACATTTGACACAACACGTCAAATGGTTTCATTACATAACCAGGCATTGGTCTTTGAACCATACCCACAATCTACCATTAGCGGGGTACAACATAACAATTGGTATGGACAAGTTACGCCTAATAAGGACACTTTTAGATTTCAGTTACGTTTCCCTGGCAAGCAATTTGCTCCTCAAGGCCAATATGATGCTTTACTCGAAGCAAAATTATTACCTAGTTTATCAGCGACCAATGTCATAGATGAAATAACACAAGCTGTCTCAAGCAATATAGACAGTGCCGTAAAAATCAGTTTTTATGGTCTTGCAGACAATAATTATCATCTTGATCTAGGAGAATTAACAACGGGTAAAGTCGTTGATCTATCGCCCAACTTACTCGTTAAAAGCACCTCGGGCTACTCATTGTCATTCGACTCGGTCAACAAAGGACACTTGCGTCATAACAATCAATCGCCCCAATGGGATATTGCATATCAGTTAACGCTTAACAGCAATGAAATCGATCTAAACAATCATTCAACACAATATTACTCAGGTCATTCAACGGGGATAAATGGCGATAGAATGCCATTAAAAATAGTCGTGGGAAATACAGAGAAGAAACCTGGAGGGAAGTATACCGATGAGGTGCACATTTACATTACCCCCAATGGGATAAGTAATGAGTGATGAGGATGGATAATACTAGGTTATAGAGGCGCCAATGACCGGTTAAAGATTTTCTTTAATCCAGGTCATCGCTTGTAGCCTATTTTTAACATTGATTTTTTTAAATATCTTATACAGATGAGACTTAATAGTATGCTCACTAACAAAAAGCGCATCTGCTATTTCGATGTTGGATTTGCAAGTAGGTAACAAGGCTAATACATCATGCTCTCTTGATGTGAGTAACATCTTAGAATCATCAGTAGGTTTAACATCGGCTCGGTAATGTTGTAACAACTCAGCCATCAGCGTTCTTGGGAGCCAATATTCACCTTTAAGCACTTTTTTCATCCCCAAGATGAACTCATCTAAAGACGTTTCGGCTGCAAAAATCCCAACACAATTAGGCCAAAGTAAAATATTGTCCTTGTCATGGATATCATCTACATTGAGTAGAATTATAGATGTATCGCCTGGCAAAGAGTGTAATATTCTTTGCCAGTCTTCAACCTCAGTAACGCTAACGCTTGAAATATCCAATATTATTAAGTAGTTATCAGTATTATTGAGGTTCTGCAATACCGAGCCATTGCTAATGATTACACGCTGGCTTAACGTTTGTTCTATATAACTACTAAATATACGATTCTGTATATTATTTTTTCCTAGTAATACTAAAGTATCCATAACCATAATCGATGTCTCATTTTTTATTATTATGAGTAATTCATTTAATCAAATACAGAACATTTCTCAAACTAAATCATGGTGCATCAGAATAAGAGCGCAATAAAATAAGTTTCAATAAAGCATAAATCTAACTTAATCCATATTGCAGCATGTGTTCAAAAATTAGCACACCACACCAACAATGTTGTTTCCTGAAACAAAAGCCTTTAAAACGAATTCAGGAAAGAACATTAATAACAGGTTTAAAGCTATTCAACAATACCAACTAGCACTTCAACACAGAAACGCCCTACTTCATTTTTCAAGCAATCACTACGTCGTTCCGGCAAAGCCGTTAAGCCAGAATCCAGGTGTTGCTTTAAGGCTTTTAAGCAAGGTCAACAGAAACACCTGGATCCCTGATACAAGATCTCAGGGATGACGGGCAGATAGAGCAAAACGACATCATTTACACATTCATATTCAGACGACGCCCACTACGTCGTCGTTCCGTCAATGCTTTTGAGCCGGAATCCAGGTGTTGGCTCTTACTCACTTACACAAGCGGAAAGCTCAACAGAAACACCTGGATCCCTGATAAAAACACTCAAGGATGACGAAATGACTAGCAACACCTGGATCCCTGATAACAGATCTCAGGGATGACGGGCAGATAGAGCAAAACGACATCATTTACACATTCATATTCAGACGACGCCCACTACTACGTCGTTCCGGCAATGCTGTTTAGCCGGAATCCAGGTGTTGATTTTTAAGCTTTTACACTTTCACACATGGTCACAAGCAACACCTGGCTCCCTGATACAAGCACTCAGGGATGACGTGCGGGTCGAGCGAAACGACATCATTTACTCATTCGTATTCACGTGACGCCCACTAATCCGTAATTTCTCATTAGTATTCAGATGACACTCACTACTACGTCGTTCCGGCAACGCTGTTGAGCCGGAATCCAGGTGTTGGTTTTTACGCACTTACACAAGGTCAAAAGCAACACCTGGATCCCTGATACGAGCACTCAGGGATGACGAGCGGGTGGAGCGACAACTTTGCCTAGAACCTAGAAGGACGAAGTCCGCTCTCAGGCGAGCTTGCGAGCTCCTAGAACCTTAAATCTAAGCAACACCTAGATCCCAGATACAAGCACTCAGGGATGACGTGCAGGTGGAGCAAAGCTTATCACTCAATGAATTACAGACTTGGTTATCTGTATTCTTCTAATAAGCCTGCTAACTCTTTCTTAAAATCACTGCCTAACTTGGGATCGCGCAAACCGTATTCAACAAAGGCTTTCATGTAACCCAACTTGTCACCACAGTCGTGTGACTTACCGGTCATGTTAAATGCTTCTACCGTGTCTGACTCAATTAGCATATCAATAGCGTCTGTGAGTTGAATTTCATCACCAGCACCAGGAAGTGTACGCGCTAATAAGTCCCAAATTTTTGAAGATAGTACATAACGGCCTACAACGGCTAAATTCGAAGGCGCTTTACCAGTCTCAGGTTTCTCAACCATATTAAAAATCTTAGTAGAGTCACCAGGGTTAATCGTTTCACCACCACAGTCAGCAATACCATACTTGTGAACCTGATCATCTGGCACTGGCGCAACCATAATTTGACTTGCTTGAGACTCGCGAAAACGAATTAGCATTGATGCTAGGTTTTCAGTGCGCTGATCAGCAGAGTATGAATCTAAAATCACATCAGGTAATACCACTGCAAATGGGTTATCACCGATACAAGGTTTGGCACATAAAATCGCATGGCCTAGCCCTTTAGCTTCACCCTGGCGCACATGCATAATCGTGACATTTTTAGGACAAATGGCTTGTACTTCATGTAATAACTGA
Organism: Shewanella sp. MF05913; assembly: GCF_059758095.1. Classification (NCBI taxonomy): domain Bacteria; kingdom Pseudomonadati; phylum Pseudomonadota; class Gammaproteobacteria; order Alteromonadales; family Shewanellaceae; genus Shewanella; species Shewanella sp. MF05913. The sequence continues at coordinate 21,984 of NZ_JCAYNT010000029.1, read as the reverse complement.
CGCTTAACACGCTTCTCTAGCGTTGATTCAAGCTCATAAGATTTATCAAAGTGGTTTTCAATCGCGTTTTTACTGGCATGGGTCACCAAAACAATCTCTTTAATCCCAGCACTCACACACTCGTCAACAATGTATTGAATGAGTGGTTTATCGACCAAAGGCAGCATCTCTTTCGGGATAGCCTTAGTTGCAGGCAACATACGAGTGCCCAAACCGGCAACGGGTATAACAACTTTCATAAATATCCTTATTTAGCGTGAGCTAATATCAAAAATAAAAAGGTAAAAGGTAAAAAATATAAGTGACAAGAACCACCCTGTACTACGTCGTTCCGGCAATGCTCTTGAGCCGGAATCTAGGTGTTAGCTTTTTATGCTGTTAAACAAGGTCAAAGAAACACCTGGATCCCTGATACAAGCACTCAGGGATGACGTACTGATGAACCAGAACCTAGAAGGACGAAGTCCGCGCTGGGCGAGCTTGCGAGCTCCTAGAACCTAGAACCTTAAATCTAAGAAACACCTGGATCCCCGATTAAAGCACTCGAGGATGACGAGCAAATTAGATAAAGAAACACCTGGATCCCTGATACAAGCACCCAGGGATGACGAGTAAATGAGATAAAGAAACAATAGTGGATCGACAACTTTGCCTAGAACCTAGAAGGACGAAGTCCGCTCTCATGCGAGCTTGCGAGCTCCTAGAACCTTAAATCGAAGAAACACCTGGATCCCCGATTAAATACTCGAGGATGACGAGCAAATGAGATAAAGAAACACCTGGATCCCTGATAACAGATCTCAGGGATGACGTGCGGGTGGAGCGACAGCTTTACCTAGAACCTAGAAGGACGAAGTCCGCTCTCAGGCGAGCTTGCGAGCTCCTAGAACCTTAAATCGAAACACCTGGATCCTGATAACAGATCTCAGGGATGAAGTGCGGGTGGAACTAAACCTATTGCCGATTATCTTGCGATTTTGTGGTTGTCTGATGGTAAATAACGAACTAACCAGCATAAGGTTAAAATAGTTAAAAATAACATGGTGTTGGCAGGTGATTGCAAGTTAAAGTCAACCGTGCAGTGGATCAGCATGTGCACTATGGCCATCGCACAGCCAAAGGCGATGCCTTTATAGAGTTTGTTATTACGTAAATACATGGTTCGGCACGCTAACCATAAACAGTACAATACCCACAAACCTAATAATCCAGTCACCACCAACCCGTATTCAACGGCAAACTGAATATAATCATTATGGGCATGGTCATAAAAACCAGAATAAAACTGAGGCTGATACTGTGGGAATACCGTATAGAAACTGCCACCACCGGTACCTGTAAACAAATGATCCTGAATAATAGGAATGCTATCAATGACCACTTCATCGCGGGTTTCAGATGCAAATGAGGTATCGTCTAAACGTTGTTTCAACTTATCAACACCGAAAATTGAGCCCACTATCAACAGGTCCAAAATAAAAATACTCACCACTAAAGGCTTAAATAATGTCGGTGGACGACGATAAATAAACATCGACAATAACGACACAGCACCGAGTGCAGTAAAGAAACCAGCATTACCCATTCGCGAACGGCTTAAAATTAGGCCGATAACCATAATAACAATGGCTAAACGCAAAATGAGTTTCCGACTAAATAAGGTTGATAACAGATCAACCAATCGTTGCCTTAAATCATACTCATATTTTGTGGTTTTTAATTCTGATAACAGCCAACCAAAAGCAATACTCAAACAAAGCGCTAAATAATTAGCAAAGTGGTTTTGGTAAACGAATGACCCTTTTGCTCTGTCGCCATCGTGATAGCCAAAAATAGGTGATGATTCTAACTGTAGTAAATTCAAAAGCGTGCCGTAAAATGCTTGCAAACAACCTGACAGAATAATAGCGATTAACAACCATCGTAAAGCTTGTGGATGCTGGCAATACTGGCTTAATAGGAAAATAAACAAGATAAAGCAAAAGGTTTTTAACAGTTGTTGTGCAGTTTGGTAAGCATCTACTGTATCGATACTGGGGAACCAATTTAACAACTGTAAACACAGATAAACTAATAATAAGCCTGGAGCAATGAGTAAATGCTTTTGCCATCGATAATGTAACAACAGGCTATTATGTTTAAAACAATATGCTACATGCGCAATCGCTAAGCTGACAATAGCAAACTCTAATATCGCTAATGCCCAAATACGATTGCTGCCCAATGGTATTGGCATCCATATCACCAATGCACAGATAATCAATATCATGGTTTTATCAAATAAGCGCATATTTATGGTTTGAGAGTGTTGGGCGTTCATTACCGGCACATATCCTTATTAACCCACTGCTCATCAACGGCATTTAAGGTTGGAGTTGAATATTTCAAATAAGTGCAAATCACCGAAGTTAATTGGTACTGCGTTGCAAGTTGCTTTAAGTCATTGCGCATGCGCCAATTTGCCACAACAGATTTTCGGGCAACAGCAAATACCAGCTGTTTCTGCTCAACAGACAAATATCCCCATGAAGAGAATCCTATTGCCAACCCTTGATGCAACACTTCTGGGGTATAAGGGCCATATACTAATGCTTGCTCTAAATACAGCCAGGCTTGATCTACATCATGCTGAATAAAAGCTAGATTATAAGCGTAATCGCTGTAGGCATTTGGCCAATGTTGACGCTGTTCAATTGCATCCAAATACAAACGATTAAAAGCAGGGATATTTGTTTGAGCTAAATCAGCAAAAGCGCCCCACTCCATTACTTTCGCTAACGTTAATAAATAATGTGGGTTTTGACTGTCAATGCTATAAGCATAATCTGCAGCTAATAAAGCATTGGAATATTGTAATTTTGTGGGCGCTGCGTTTTGCTGCCATTGGTCAATATAAAATCGAGATTTGAAATGATAAGCATTAGCTAGGCCTTTTTGCAGTAATATAGGTAATAAACCTACTAACACTATTATGATCAGTAAATACCCTGCACGTCTCATTGACCAAATCACTTTACTCATCAATTATCTCGACTGTTCAAATAGTGAATTAGAAATATTATATGGGGTAGCTGTCGTCATTAAGTAGGCATAATCTTCATCAACCAAAGCACTAATTGCATCATAGGCTAACTTCAGTTTTGGTGGTCGACGATTGATAGAATGACAATCCGAGGCCACAATGGTGTACAGTTTTTGTTTTAAAAAATGCTCACTGGTTTGTTTCGGTAATAACCCCATATCACCTAATAATGATGCTGCCGTCAGCTGTAATAAACAACCGGCCTGTACAAAGGGCTTTATTCTATCAGGGTGGCTTTGCAACTCTCGATTTCGCTCGGGATGAGCAATCATGGGTAATATGTCTTTTGTTAACAACCAGCTAATTAATTTATCTGTGCCTGGCGGAACATGGCTGCTGGGTAACTCAAGTAATAATACATTTTTTTGCTGATATCGGCCTAAAAAAGGCAATTGCTGTTGTTCAATAAACAACATAATTTCAGGTGAAATTCTTACCTCTGCAGCAGCACGAATATCAATGTTAATATCCGTTAATGCTAATTTCGACGTTAACAACTCAAAAGCAGTATTAATGGTGTGCAAAGTATTATCAAAAATACCTAAATGAATATGGGGTGTCGCGACCATACGCGACACCCCTTGCTCTGCTGCCAATTTAACTAAACTGATCGCCTCGTCAATAGACTTAGCGCCATCATCAATATTAGGCAAAATATGGCAGTGAAGATCTATCATGTATTAGTCTTTTCCTTACCACTATTAGTAGAAGGTTTATTTGCATACTCAGCACCGTAGGCTTGATAGTAGCCATAATCATCTTGGTAACGTGCAGCATCTTTAGTGTTAAATTGGTTCAATACCACACCAAACACCTTACTACGGGCTTGATTTAACTTGGCTAAGGTTAGCTTAATCGCTTCACTGCGAGTATGACCAGCTTTTACTACCAATACTGTCGCATCACACAATGAAGTAATAATTAATGCATCACTCACGGCATGCACCGGCGGCGTATCAATAATAATTTTACTGTATTGTGTTTTTAACTCTGTGAGTAGTTCAGCAAACTGAGATGAGGCCAATAACTCTTGTGGGTTTAACGGCACAGCACCTGCTGGCATAACATCAACATTTGGTTTCACGTCCTTAACAATACAATGTTGAATACTTTCAGTACCCGATAACACATTGGCAAGGCCAGGCTGGTAAGTCGGTAGACCAAAACGCAGACCTAAACTCGATTTGCGTAAATCAGCATCAATAATAAGCACCTTCTCCATAGTGGCATAGGCAAAGGCTAGGTTCATCGATGTGGTGGTCTTACCTTCATTGGGGTTTGATGAAGTCACTTCGATGGTCGATAGTTCACTACCCATCGCCATTAACGACATAGAAGTTCGAATGGTTCTTACTGCTTCAGCATGCAATGGGACAGTAGAATCATAAAAAGAAAAGTTAATATCATCGTAACTTGTACCTTTTTTAGCTTTAGGGATATACCCAAGTGCACGCTGCGATAAAACCTTTTCTACATCATCACTGGTTTTTACCGTGTCATTTAGTGCATCAAGCACTAATACCAACACAATGGCAAAACCTAAACTGGCCATAAAGGCTAAAATAATAATGACTTTCTTTTTAGGCTTTTCAGGTAATAATGGCACCACTGCACGGTCGGTAAAACGTGCCACAGGAGAGTCAAAATCACCAGTCACTTCAGTTTCTTTTTGGCGAGATAAAAAACTGTCAAATAACTGTCTGTTGGTATCAACTTCACGCAATAATCGCTGAAACTCGGTATCTTTAGTACTGAGATTTTGGAATGAACCTTTTGATTGGCTAAATTGCGCTTCAAGAGCCTGTAGCGTTTGTGCAGCGGTTTGCGCTTCGTCTTCAATACCCTGAACTAAACGACTGATTTGTTTGCGTAAACTCTGTTGCACCGTCTGAAGTTCTGCTTGAGCAGCAATCATCTTAGGGTGTTTAGGGCCATACACCTGCTGCAATTCAGATACTTTACGTTCAACCATTACCACTTCGCGCTTCACGTTTTGAATTGACATATGAGCTGTCACTTCGGGTAAACTTTCCAATCGGCTAATGTCTGTCGCGCCATAACGTTTCACTACCGCCATAAAGCTATCTGCTTGTGCTTTTCGTGAACGCGCAACGGTAATTTCGTCACTTAAACGTTCAAGTTCTTTAGCATCAAGCGCGGTGACGCCTTCCACGTCAATTAAGCCATTCTCAACTTTAAACTGTTCGAGCTTATGTTCAGACTGATCTAGCTTTAAGCGTAAATCTTCTAAACGACCACCAAGCCAGGTATTGGCTTTTTGGGTCATACCTAATTTAGCTTCTAACTGGCTTAAAATATAAATGTCACCTACAGTATTGGCTACTTGAGCTGCTAATACTGGATCTGCACTTTCATAACTAATATTAACTAGTTGAGTTTTACGAACAGGTGACACTGTAATATTTGCGGAAAAAGCATCTATCAACCTATGTTTAGCGATAGCTTGACTAGCCTGACTATCACTTACAATTTCCTGTGGAATAAAGTTTAATTGCGATTTTAACTCGCTAAACCAACTCGGAGGTTGATTAAATACCGGATGGTTAATCAACTCCAAATCATTAAACACACGCTCAGCGATAGAACGTGATTTAATGATTTCAAACTGGGTTAAATAGTATTCTTGCTGCCCAGAATTAATACCATAGACTTCATCTATTTTAATCGCTTTAGCTTGTTCAGACTCAATAAGTAAAGTCGATTTAGCATTAAAAATTGGTGTCATACTCAACACAACAAATATTGTTAGTGCTGTGACTAATAAAGCAAAAGTCAAAATACGCCATTTAAAACGTAATATGGGCTGTATCAACTTCTTAATGTCGATAAGTTGTTCCATTTGTAATGCTGATGGATTAGAAACAGGATTAGGAGAGGCACTTTGTCGTCTTTCTTGGAAGATCATTTAAAAAAATCTCTGTTCAATGGTAATGGTATCGCCAGCTTGAATAGCACTATTTATCGTGCCTCGTTCAGAATCGACTTTACTGCCTTCACGAGAAATGGCAATTTTATCTTGTGAGGCGCGTTCAGTTAACCCTCCGGCTAAAGCAATTGCTTGATTCACAGTCATGCCAGGTTGATAAGGGTAACCACCAGGTTGCTTAACCTCTCCATGGATATAAAACGGTCGATATTCAACCATCCCAACATATACATTTGGCTCAACAAAATAATCGCCCTTTAAGCCTTTATACACAATTTGCTCTACTTGTTTTATGGTAAGGCCAATTAATGTTAATGAACCTAAAAAAGGATAATTAATGGTACCGCTATTGGTAACTTGAGTTTCTAAGGTTAATGCCTCTTCACCATAGACTTTAATCACTATGGTATCACCTGCACCTAAACGATAACTCTGTGGTTCAGCATTGGCTGTTATTGGCATAAATGCCAATAACAGCATAAATACTACTGTAATAAATGTTGCTAAATACTTCATGGATTTCCTATAAGGTCATTTCTGCTTTAATAAAGTACACGTTCCTATCGTAAGTAAATTGACTGTCGGTAGAGTCAATCTCAAAGATATCCACACCGGTGTTTAAGGTTAACCAACGAGTCACATAGTAATTCACACCCACTTGATACACTTTACTTTTATCCTCACGATCCAAACCGGTATAATCGTCGTTAACTTGTTTGAAACCCAGCGATGAAGTAAACAGTTCACTCCATTCATGATGCCATTTAACGGCGTAACTTGTCCCACGAATAAAGTCACCGACACCGTTAGGGTCACGACTGGCTCTACCGGTAGAAAAATCAAAAGCAGAATATGTTAATGGTTTCCAGGTCACTTTAGCATCCCAGGAGAGACCATTAAAATCATCACGTTCAGTATTATCAAAACTTTTTTGTTGGTAACCGACTTTTATACTGCCCTCTGTGGCAGCTGTGGCGGCCCATTCAACACCAAGCAATGCGGTATTAGTTTTATTGTCACGGTCCCCCGTTGGATCAACCATATCATAAGCAGTATCTACACTTTGAAAATCTAGTAACATACTGGTTGATGCCTGAGTGTCGTAATAAAATGTCGCGCCGACCTTTGTATCATCGTAATTACGAAATTGGGTAATCGATTCAAAATTACTGTATTCTTTAGTTAAATAACTCGCATTTGCACGTATTCTAGCAGGCGTTGTTTTAGCGCCGTATTCATAATAACCACCAACACTTGCAATATCATAAGCATTAGGCTCGTTTTGATCTGCACCACTAGTACCTTCAAAGATTCCACTACCTCGGTCTTCATGACCAACAATATATGCAACATCGAAACCAAATCGTCTTGATTGATTGACATCGACTTCTGCTTTTGCTTTTAGCAGGCCATCTAAATAATTATCATCACTGCTAGAGAAGTAATCACCATACTCAAGCGCGGCATCGACTGTAAATACGGTTTGACCATCAATTAACTCAGCTTGCAACGCAGGCGTAACAGTTATAGCCCAGCTATCAAACTTTTCAGACGCTGCATTGGCACTGGTAATGTTGTCATCATACTTTAATCCAGAGTTTAAGCCCGGCGTAAAATCGATACCAGACTCAGTACGTATCACACCCGCTTTTTCATCTGCCGCCAATATAGGGTTAGCGATCATCATAGAAGCTACAGCAATAGACATGCAACTCAATTTAAATGGTACATTCATGACTTATATCCTTATAAAATATATACATGCAATTAACACAGCCGAAGTACGGCAGTGAGTAAACTTAAAACAATAGAATAGAATAGACAGATAACGATTTATGGAACGCTTCGCTTATAGGTAATAAATAGATTTTAGGTACGAGATTCTAGGTACTAGGTTCTAGGCTTTTGTCCTACTGCCGTCATCCCTGAGATCTCTTATCAGGGATCCAGGTGTTTCTGTTGACCTTGCTTAAAAGCGTAAAACCAACACCTGGATTCCGGCTAAAAATCATTGCCGGAATGACGTAATGAAAACCAACACCTGGATTCCGGCTCAAATCATTACCGGAATGACGTAGAAAAAGCCAATGCTTTACCTTCTACGCCCTTCATCTTTTAGCCCGTCATCCCTGAGATCTGTTATCAGGGATCCAGGTGTTGCTTTTGACCTTTCTTAAAAGCGTAAAGCCAACACCTGGATTCCGGCTTAAAATCATTGCCGGAATGACGTAATGAAAAATCAACACCTGGATTCCGGCTCAAAATCATTGCCGGAATAACGTAGAAAAAGCCAATGCTTTACCTTCTATGTCCTTCATCTTTTCGTTCGTCATCCCTGAGATCTCTTATCAGGGATCCAGGTGTTGCTTTGACGTTGCTTAAAAGCGTAAAGCCAACACCTGGATTCCGGCTCAAAATCATTACCGGAATGACGTAATGAAAATCAACACCTGGATTCCGACTCAAACACGTTGCCGGAATGACGTAGAAACAAACCAGAAACCGTAAGCGTAGCGTCATGTATACCGTCATCTAGCAACTAGAAGGACGAAGTCCGCTCTCAGGCGAGCTTGCGAGCTCCTAGAACCTCGTACCTATGACCTAAGATCAATATACGTTCTTGCCCACAAAGCCTTTAAAAAACGTCATAAACACAATTTTTACATCCCACCAGAGTGACCAGTTGCGGATGTAGGCTAAATCGTACTCCACACGCTTTTCCATCTTATCAAGGGTATCTGTTTCGCCGCGCCAGCCGTTGACTTGTGCCCAGCCGGTAATGCCGGGAAGTACTTTGTGGCGCAGCATATAATAAGTTACTAATTTACGATATTCTTCGTTATGTGCCACAGCATGTGGGCGTGGGCCAACCACTGACATATCGCCTTTTAATACATTAAAGAACTGCGGTAACTCATCCAATGATGTACGGCGAATAAAGGCGCCTACTTTAGTAATACGCGCATCGCCTTTACTAGCTTGCACTACTTTGTTGGCATTCTCAGTGACCGTCATTGAGCGAAACTTCCACACCTTAATTTTGCGTCCGTCTAACCCATATCGGTCTTGTTTAAACAAAATAGCCCCAGGAGAAGACATATATACCGCAATCGATACAGCTAACAAAACCGGCGAAATAGCCACTATGGCACAAAAACTAAATACAATGTCAAAGCTACGTTTATAAAAGCGTTTCATGCCATTGACTGGTGATTCGAACACGCTAATCGTATCCATATCGCCGACACTGCCAATACGACCATTCATAAGATTCTTAAGGAGGAAATCTGGGGTAATGAGCACATCAACCGTACTATCGCCTAATGCCTGAATAATATCTGCTATACGTTGCTCAGCCAATAGGGGTAAACAAATATACAACTTTTGAATGTCGCCACTTTTAGCTAATTCTATGGCCTGATTTATATTACCTTCAATTAACTTAGGTTCCAAATCGACTATTCTGCTCGGTTCTCTATCATCAAAAAAGCCAACACAGTCAAATCCAAGTTCGTCGTGTTTCCATATTTCATTATACAGATTCATTCCTGTTTCGGTTAAGCCAACAATCGCCACTTTCTCAACACTTAAGCCTTTACTGCGGCGTATGCGCTTAATTTGACGTACACACAAGCGCCAACTCAGTAACAACACTACCGTAAACGAGTACCAGCCGACCATTACCACGCGCGAATATAACTCGGTATATTTAAATAAAAACAGCAAAGCAAATATTAATAAAAAACAAATGGTGATAACGCCGATTAATAAGCGGCACATGTGAGCAAACTTACCTAAACGCCAAGAGCGGTATAACCCTATAGATTCACCAATATAACTAAACAGCAATAATACGCCGGCTAAGGTTAATAAGTAGTCTTTATTAAATGCCACATTATAGCCGCGCATAACGGCTAATAATGCAAAGACCATTAACGAGATATCAATAATGCGCAATAAAAAGCTCGAAGAAGAGTCAACAAATTGGAATTTAGAAGGGCGATCCATGTGATTTACCTAAGTATCAATAAATTAAGCATCATTGCTTGGAAGGAGTTTTTCTTTAATGAGTAAATAGAGAAAAAGAGAATTAGTCACAAAATAACGCTTCCACATACGCCTTGGCTCTTGTATTACGCGGTAAAGCCATTCTAGACCTGCATTTTGCATCCATAGAGGAGCACGTTTAACCTTACCCGCCACAACATCGAAAGTGCCACCCACGCCCATTACGAAATCAACGCCAAGCTTGTCTTGCCATTTATTGATAAAGTTCTCTTTTTTAGGCGAAGTAATAGCAACAAACAATAATTTTGCACCTGACAGACGAATTTTATTCACAACGGCTTCTTCATCATCCCAGAAGTAACCATCGTGAAAGCCTGCAATTGTTAAATTAGGATATAGTTGTTTGACTTTTTCAGCCGTTGTTGCCACTACCTCCGAAGTTGCGCCTAATAGAAAAACAGGAAAATCATGCATAGCACTCATTTTTAAAAGTTCATGAAATAAGTCAACGCCAGCTACGCGTTCTGGAATAAAATGACCTAAAAATCGAGCACCAAAAACAACACCCATCCCATCGATATTGACGACATCACATGCTTTAATAGAGTCAGCTAACTGAGTATCTTTTTGCATATTAACTATCTTTGCAACATTAACAACAACATGTTGGGTAAAAATATTTTGAGAAATTCTTTGAAAAATAAGATGAACAGTATCATTCATACTTCCAGAATCCATGGGGCAACCAAGAAACTTTATTCTATTAAGCTTCATATTCTTGACTCCAGAGAGAAAACATAAATAAAGAAAAAATTTGCTTACCTAAATCTTCCTTACCAGATTGATGCCGTTGCCAAATATCTAAAACTGCTTCTCTATTTACATAATCAAATTGAGGAGAGTTTTCCGTGAGAAGACGCTCTTCAATAAATCCCTTCCAGATCCCTTTAGACCAAGTAGAAAATGGTACATTAAAACCTAATTTTTTACGGTGGACTATACTGGAAGGTAAGTATTTTTCAGCCATTTTTTTGTGAACCAATTTACCTTCTCGAAATTTAACCTTATAATCCAATGGTAATGATTCAACAAATTCAACTAATTCTACATCTAACATTGGAACTCTAGTTTCGAGAGAAACATGCATAGAAAGCTTATCAGCATAGAGTAATAAATCATCGGCTAAACTCATTCTAGAATCAACTTGCATCATTAACTCAGCTTGGGTCAGCTTTCCATCCTTTGCCCAATTACACCAAAAAGCTAAAGTTTCATTTAAGTGACCACTACTAATTGTGCCACATAGTTTAAATCTATCTCGTTCAGAGAAAAGAGAAGACGCATGGATCACTTGCGCGGCAACATCATTTGCAGCCAAAGAATATATAGCTCTTCGAAAACTTTCATGTCTAAAAAGTAATGATGGTGAAATCGCTTTCATAACCGTCCAAAAACCAGTTGAATTGAGGTATTTCCTTACAATTTCGACTTGATACTTATTATACCCTCCCCACGGTTCATCAGTTCCTTGTCCCGTTAAAACAACCGAAACATCTTTTTTGGCTGCATGTACTAAACTCCACATAGGTAAGATTGAAGTTGTTCCTAAAGGTTCTTCTATTGTTCTGGCGATACTGACAAATGAATTAAGTAGATCATCAGGGGAAACCAATACTGCATTAAAGTCTAAACCTAAAACATTAGCAGTATGATTAGCATTACTTAATTCGCATTCAGCGAATCCTTCTCCGAAACCGACAGAGTAACAAGGTAGTAAGTGTCCAGCATTAGCAGCCATTGCCGCAACAAGAGCAGAATCCACTCCACCAGATAGTAACATTCCAACAGGTACATCAGACAATAATTGACGTTTTACTGCAGCTTGGAGTTTCGATTGATATTCAGAAACTGCCTCATGAATTGAGCCTTCAAATTTCTCTTTATTTAGAGATATAAATTGCTTTTCTCCAAGTAAAACACATTTATCAAGATCATATTTTAAAATTGAACCTGGTTTAACTCTTTTTATACTAGACAAGAGCGTATTAGGTGATGCCACAAACCTAGTAGATAAAAATTCTTCTATTCCTTTAGATGAAACATTCGATTTTATTCCTAATTCTTTTGTTAAAAACCTTATTTCAGAAGAAAATGCAAAATCCCTACCGTATGAATAATAATAAACAGGTTTTATGCCAAAGTGATCTCTTACAAGATAAAGTTCTTTCCTGACTAAATCTATCGCACAAAAACTAAACATACCATTTAATTTTAGGCAAGTATCTTCTACTCCAAAATGTGATATTAATTCAATCAAAGTTTGGGTGTCAGATGAACTTGTAAAATCAGCACTCAGCAACTTCCGAAGCTCGAGATGGTTATATATTTCACCATTAAAAGAAATTAACCAACGTTTATTATCACTATACATGGGCTGAGAACCTCCCGAAGAAGTATCCAGAATAGATAAACGGGTATGACCAAGATATACATTTGACCGTTCAAAATTAATTTGTTCAAACCCACTTGAATCGGGACCTCTATGTGAAATAACTTGAAGTTGTTTTTTTACAAAAGGAATATTAACAGTACCAGCTATGCCACACAAATCGACCTCCTAAATGAATTTAATCTACTAACCTGGTAAAGGTAAGGTATTACTCCCCATCTCATATACTCTTTGCCTACTAGACGGCCAAATATATCAATTTGAGAATAATATACATTGCCAACTTTAAAATTAGCTTCGACTTTATCCATCGTCGAAATTGCAAGTTCAGCACGTCCGCTATCTAAAAGCAATCCTATGAATTCAGCTTGGTCGTATAAAATATATTTATATGGATCTTTAATATCACGAACTGAAAACCGTTTGACTAGACCAACATCTTCTTGATAAAAGTTATTGATAATATAATCAATACCACTCTCTATAGCCTCATTTAACTCGGCTAATTCTAAAGAAAGTAACGTTCTAGTCTTAATTAGATTTTTAACTACAAAACAACTGTGAAAACAATCAATAAAGTTTCCAGGTTGATTATCTGCATAATACATCCACCCTCCATCAAGCCTTTGATTATAAATAATCCAATTAATTATATTCAAAGCCTTAAGGTACGCTACATCTTTGTCACAACCATGATTATTAATAAAGTGAAGTGCATATGAAAATGCTGCATAACTATTTGCATTAATAACAATTCGTGGTTCATTAGTCGGAGAATAAGACAATGCTAACCTATCATCATCATTAAACATAACAATTAAAGATTCAAGGAAGCCCCAAGTCTTGTTAAATAAGTTTAGCGAATCTAAATTATTGGGTTCTATACTGCTTAACTTTAGTAAAGCTTCCATTGCGTAAGGTGTGTGAGTTATAAAAGGTTCTTGGCTAGTATAGGTACCATTCTTAGATACCCAAGTAAATCCAAGTCCAAAAGAAAAAGTTTCACCATCATCTATAGCGGCTTGCTCTCTTAATAAAGCAAGGTAATCAAGTGATTCTCCAATATTAATCCAGGAGTTCTCACAAGCCATTAATATATATTGTGAAACTGAAATAGGATGCAATGACTTTTTAGTTCTAGCGAATTTTCTAATTAAATTAGGGAAAAACAATTCACAAAAAGCAATGCCAACCGCCATAACTTTGCTGTTTAAATGTCCTTTATAAAAACCCTTTCTCACATTCTGTCCAAATGAAGTTGCCCACAAATCATAAGGATCGCAATAAGGATTAAGATCAAACTTTTTCATTAATTAATAATTCCGTTTTTCAAAGCCTAATAAATACAACTCATGTTCAACTTGTAACATTTTTTGTATCCAAGTATGGTTATAAACTCGATTCCTCATAAGATTAACGGTATCTGAATCGAGAGAATTTGTTACATGTTTTTCAATCAAATATGAAAATTCATACTTATCCGCGGCTACATGAACTAGGTCATCGTAATAGTCTAACTCAGGAAAATAAGTTGTTACAATAGGCTTCCCAATAGCTAGATACTCTTTCAGCTTAATAGGGTTACATGCCTTTATCCACTCATTATCATTCCAAGGCATTAATAAAATGTCGCAAAAAGCCATATACTTTGGAACTTCAGAATAATCTACTTGACCAGTTAAAATTATATTATCTAAAGAAAAAACATTTTTATCAAAAGTTGACTTTCCAACCAAAAGGAATGTGATATCAGGATTATCCTTAGCTGCTTGTATAATTAATTCCGGGTCTACTACATCCGATTCTAATGCACCAATAAAACCTGCAATAGGACGCTTAATGTGCGATAGAACATCAATCGATTCAACAAGATTTCCAGCATTCTTAAATAATTCATAATCAACACCATGATCGATAAATCGACACTTTTTTTCATACACTGAATTTTTTGCTTCGTTGAGAATATAATGAGAACAATAAAGTATAATATCGGCTTTATCTTTCATTCCGAGATCAAAAAATATTATTTTTTCTTTATCAACCTCAGGAAAGTGTTCATAAAAGTCTGTTCTCTGATAAACGACAGGTGACTGAGCGAAAAGCCCACACCATTGATAAGCCATTGGAGTAGCAACCCAAATAAGAGGTTTCTTGATGCCAATTCGCTTAGTCCAAGCTTTTATCATTAATGGTACTAACCAAGCCGTAAACATATAACCAACTTTACCTGGTATAGCAAATGGCGTGGCAACATAGAAATTAGTTTCAAACTGGACACATCCTTTAAAAAGACTTTTCAACTTGCGAATAATACGCTTGAATGTACCATCTCCAGTCAACAACGAAGGCATTCGCATACCTGTACTATTCACATAAAGCACTGGTATAGTTGCACTAAATTTCTTGGAAAATTGCATATCGTAATGTCCACGATTATGAACCCACCAATCTCCGGCACCGAAAACAATTAAACCATCATATTCATTTTTGGATTCAATCATATATACCATCCATAATAGAAAAAACATCGATATCTATTGTTTTAATTATTTTTGCAGGAATACCTCCAACAATTGAATTCGAAGGAATATCATCAATAACAACACTATTTGCAGCAATTATTACATTGTTACCAATTTTTATATTACCAAGGACTTTTGCTCCTGTAGCGATGTAAACATTATTACCAATTGTAGGAGCTTCATCTTTTTTAACTTTCCGCCCTAATGTTACCCCCTGACCAATACAAACCTTATCTCCTATAATTGTATTTTTATGAACAACTACACAAATACCTTTATAAGCAACTGTAACATTCCGACCGATCTTAGCTTGTGGTGGTATTACAGAACTAAAAACCAATAAGTTGATGAATTTCAAAATCCAAACAACAGGATATAATTTATATTTATAGAAAAACCTTGTAAGTCTATATACTTTAATCGCACACATTTTACCCTCCTAAAATCCAAGTACGCTTATAACCTAAGAGCACAAAAATAATTTTATGTACTATTAGGCAAGCAAATACAACAAATGAAAATACTAATATAGTATTTAGCAATATTCCAAAATAAGACTCACCAAGCAACATTAATCCTGTCACATTAAGCATAGACAATAAAATAGGATGGATAAGATAAATAACAAATGACATGTTAGCAATTTTTTTGACAGACGAATAATTCACAGTAAAATATTTTTCAAATATACAATAAAAAAAAGGAGTAACAATCAAAAATTTAAAAAATGTGAAGTCGAAACCATCGTTAATAAAAAAATCCTTATGGTAATTACCTGAATGCGCTAAATAATACACTTGATAATAGTTAATTATCATAAAAAGTGAGAAAATAAAAAAACCAATTCGATTATTATAAATAGCTATTATCCTAACTCTATCTATATAGAAAGACATACCGAGAATAAAAAATGAAGTAAAATATAAAATTGAATGTAAAACATTGAAATTTTCGATAGGACGATGAATATACAAAGATAACAAACAAAAACCAAACACGAGTATGTATCTTAAAATAATAGATAATTTAGAAAAAAAAATTAATAAATCGAATGAAATAATATAAAATAAAAATATAGCAGGAATGTACCAATATCCAGCCATATGTATACCCGTAAGAAAGCTCAATATTGGATAGTAAATAGATGAAATCCCAAAATCTATATTGTATAAATAACTATCAGATTCAATATACCTGTATAAAACAAGAGGGACAGAGAAAATTATATAGGGTACAACTAGACGTTTAAACTTACTAAAAATAAAAGGCAAGTAACCTTTTGTTTTTGGTAAAAGCAAACAAAACAAATAGCCACTAATAAAAACAAAAAACAATGATCCTCCGCCTTTGATAACGTTTGATAAAAATGGATAGTCAGATTGAAAGCTTTTACTGAGAGTATGACCTAGCACTATAACTAAGATAGAAAAAACTCTAAAATAATCAAAAGAAACAACATAATTAGTTTTCAACTTCCATCCTTATATCTAGACTCATAGTACATTCTAATAGAAACCAAAAAAAACAAAAAAAATAAAAATGTAAGCTTATTAGGTACTGGACCCGCTGCTCCTGACTCAAGAAGACCATTTATAAGAATAAGAAAAAACACATAGTTCAATAACACATTTTTTAATATTCGGCATAGTTTATAAAAGATATACAAAGCAATATAAAATAAAAAAACGCCTACCATTCCAGTTGTAAAGAACAATTGAAAAAACATACTGTGTGCTGTAACAGTTGACCATCCCCAATCTGTTTCAAAAATTTGTGGTAATAATAGTTTAGTCGAAGCATAGCCATAACCCCAGATAGGGCTTAATATTGCTTCATTCCAAACTGCTAACCAAATATCGGTACGACCAGTAAAAGTTAATATTTCCTCTATAGATCCATTTCTTGAAAACTTTAGTAGTAAATCATCAATGTTAAAAACTGAAAAATATGTAATAGCAATGAAACACAACATCGCTATACTATAACTAAAATATTTTTTAACTAACTCTTTTTCTATCAAAGAGAGTCCTATAATTGTTATAAAAATTGATGTTCTACTCCATGAAACAATAATGCAAATTACAAACAAAAACATAGTTAAAAGATAAATTGGTTGCCTTATCACCATTTTATTTTTTAGGTATTGTGTAATAACTATTGCTAAACCAGCCATTTGACCATAAGCATTTGCTGAACCGGAAAGCCCTGTTATTCGTTGACCTCCAATTTCGCCTTGCCCCCAATACTCCATAATGGTTAACTCTGGTAAGATAGGCACAAGAATTAGCGAGATAACGTGAAAAAAAATACTCATATAAAAAATTGCTAAACATATTTGTTTCAAGTTTAAATTTACAGCTAGAGCAGCAGCAATAATTAAGAAGCTGAACTGAATGAGAGAATTAACACCGGTATATATTGGAATTGGTGAGTAGATAGTTGTGATTAAGCAGAAAAAACAATAGAAGGTCAAATATTTCACATTTGAATCTAATAGCAAGTTAAATATTTTTCTATAACAAACAAGAGAATATAAAGTAATAACAAACCAGACACTTAAACGAAGTATTACCTGGAAATCAATAGAAGAATCATCTAACTCTCGGTTACGAAAACTCGCTTCAGTTATGAACAAAAAAACACTTAAAAACAACATAAAAACTGCTGATGGATTTTTACTCATCCCCTTCGATATAAAAATTGACAAGAAAATAAACAAGAAAATCAAGATTATTATTGTAAAGTTGATAATCATTGTCTATTACGCCTAATACTAGGGATAATAGACAACAAATATAAAAATGATTTTTTATTTGGAATAATATTAATGGACATATATTTATACAACAGGAAAATATTTACACTATTAAAAACAATCACACTCAAAGCGCTAGTTATACCTGCGCCCCAAACACCATAATAAAGAGTCAATACAGGGCCAACAAAAATAATAAAAAACAACGTTATCATTATACTTTTCTCTACTAGTTTAGCTTGTCCTCCCATAGTTAAGATATAAGCAGCAGAACCTGTAACAGCATTAAAAAGCTGTGCTATAGCCATTACAATAAATATATCCTCTAAAACTTTAAATTCTTCTCCATATAAGCCAATTAATTCATCGCCAAATATAATCAAAATAAATAATAATGGAAGTGATACGAAAAACATCACTAACGATATAGCGCGTGCAAGCTTCCCTACATCATTCAATTTTTTTTTAAGAAAATAACTTGCATATATAGGATTAGTAACGAGATTAAACACACCTAAAAGAAAAGCAATAAGCATTGACGTTCTTTGAATAGCTACGAAATAACCTGCATTCTCAGGAGATGATAATAAAGACAAAAATATTAATGGGCACCACTGTAGCGCGACATGACCAACGATAGCACTGAAGTATGGTAATGTTTCTTTAGCATAGAATTCTAATTCATTACAATTACCTAATTTAAGTTTTAAGTGATATTTATAAACCAAGATGCTACACGAAATACATAATGAAATTACCAGACCCAACAAGTATAAAGACCAAGCTTGATATAATTTAATTGAATCAAATGCAATTAAAAATACAAACAAAGACAACCAAATAAATACCTCTTGGGTTAGTATTGTTAAATCTGCACGATTAAACCCTTGAAATACATTACCTAATAAATAAACAATGGAAAAAATAAAGCATGAAAAAGAAATAATCGCAGCGACAAAATGCGAGGTGTGTTGAAAGTAAATTGCAAGAGTATATAGAATAGGGAGCGTAATTATGCCGCTAAAAAAGCAAAGTGATAATGCTTTACCTAAGACAATATCTAATTCATTACCCGTAGACTGCGTAATTTCTTTCACTATTTTGTGATCTAAACCAAATCGAATAACAGAAGAAGCAAGTAGAAGGTAAGCTAACCAAGAAAAAAACTCACCAGCAAGTTCCGCTCCGCCTTGTCTTACCAGCAGAATTGATACTAGATATGAACATACCGAAGCAAATACTTTTATAATAAAAGTCGATATAACCTTCTTAGCCAACATTTACTATATAATTCCACGAGTATCTATTACAACTTTGGAAGCAAATTGGCTTTTATCAGCCGCTTTAAATTGCTTATGGTCAACGAGTAAAACAATCACATTGGCTTTCTCAATGGCGGTTTCTAGTGTTACTAGCTCAACTTTTTTCTCAACCAACTTATTTGGTAAGCTTTTTATATTTGGCTCTACAGCAAGCACATCTGCTATCTCTAAACCCGCTAAATGCTCAACGATTTGCAACGCTGGGCTTTCACGTAAATCATCAATATCAGCTTTAAACGCTAAGCCAAAACAGGCAATAACTGGTTTTTTAAATTGATCTGCTGCTTGTATGATTTGATCTATGACGTAAAACGGCTTTGCGTCGTTAGTTAACCGCGCTTGACGGATAATATTGGCTTCATCTGGGCAACTGTCGACAATAAACCAAGGGTCAACCGCGATACAATGGCCACCAACACCAGGGCCTGGGCTTAAGATGTTTACCCGCGGGTGACGATTAGCTAACTTTATTAGCTCCCAAACATTAATTTTTAATTTGTCACAAATCACCGATAATTCATTGGCAAAGGCAATATTGACATCTCGGAATGAGTTTTCTGTTAATTTTGCCATTTCCGCAGTCCGGGCGTTAGTGATAATGCACTCGCCACGGACAAAGGTTTCATACAACTCAACGGCTCTTAAACTACAGGCTTTACTCATGCCGCCAATGACGCGGTCATTAGACACTAGCTCTTGCAATACATAACCGGGTAATACGCGCTCAGGGCAATGTGCCACTTTAATATCAGCGCTGTCGCCTAAATCTTGCGGAAAGGTTAAATCAGGGCGGGCTTCTTTTAACCAAGCAGATAACTTTTCAGTTGCACCTACAGGAGAGGTTGATTCAAGAATAACCAGGTTACCCTTTTCTAATACTGGCGCTATCGCTTTGGCTGCGGCTTCTATGTATTTAAGGTCTGGTGCATTGCCTTCTTTAAAGGGGGTTGGTACAGCAATCATAAAAGCTTCTGCTGCTTCTGGAATTGTAGTAGCACGTAAATTTCCGGTAGTAACCACACCACGAACCACTATGTCTAGGTCCGGTTCTACAATATGGATACGCCCTTCATTGATTGTATCTACAGCTTGTTGATTAACATCTACACCTACGACTTCTAACCCACGCGATGCTAGAACAGCTGCTGTAGGTAAACCAATGTAACCTAAGCCAATTACAGACACTTTTTTGAACGACATGATACTTCCTTAAAAACAAAATATTTAATCTTTGACTATGCAATTATTTAACATAGACATTGTTTATTCTTTAACTGAAAAATGGTGTTTAATTTTTTCAATAATTCGTTGGCAAGCCTGGCCGTCACCATAAGGGTTATGTGCTTTGCTCATTGCTGTATATTCTGCGTCATTCACTAATAGGCTCTCTACAGCATCAATAATGACTTGTTTATCAGTACCCACTAATTTAACTGTGCCAGCATTTACGGCTTCTGGTCGCTCAGTGGTATCGCGCATCACAAGCACTGGTTTACCCAATGACGGTGCCTCTTCTTGTATTCCACCTGAGTCAGTTAACAATATGTGAGCTTGATTCATAAAATACACAAAAGGTAAATAATCCAATGGCTCAATGAGGTGCACATTTTGTATGTTTTCGAGGATACGATTTACCGGCTCGCGCACATTAGGATTTAAATGCACAGGATAAATAATTTGGCACTCGGGGTGGTTAGTCGCTATTGTGACTAAAGCTTCGCAAATTCGCTCAAACCCACCACCAAAACTCTCACGGCGATGTCCTGTAACTAAAATCATTTTTTTGGTTTTATCGATAACGGGATACTTTGCCGCTAGCGTTTGATTTAAGTCTTTATCTGTGTCGAGTTTATTTTTAACAATAAGCAAAGCATCAATAACGGTATTACCCGTTGTAGATATTTGATTTGGGTTAATACCTTCATTAAGCAAATTGTCTAGCGATGCTTGTGTAGGAGCAAAGTGAAGCGTTGCAATGGCACCCGTTAACTTACGATTGCCTTCTTCTGGCCATGGCGAATAGATATTGCCTGTTCTTAAGCCTGCTTCTACGTGACCTACAGGTATTTGCTGATAATATGCTGCAAGACTGGTTGATAAGGTTGTTGCTGTATCGCCATGTACTAGCACGATGTCGGGCTTAAACTCTTCTAGAACAGGCTTTAAACCAAGTAAGATATTGGTGGTAACATCATAAAGTGATTGTCCTGGTTTCATGATGTTTAAATCGTAATCTGGTGTAATCTCAAATAAGTTAAGTACTTGATCTAGCATTTCACGATGTTGCGCAGTGACACATACTTTGGCTTCAATACCGTCGGCAACTTCTAACGCTTTAACGAGTGGTGCCATTTTGATGGCTTCTGGTCTTGTACCAAATACCGATAATACCTTGATCATGTTAAATCCTTATTAACGTTAATCATTACTTATTTTTAATTAGAGCGTTGAGTGAGAACGGTGTACGTAACGCTTCGCTTACAGATTCAGGTGCTAGGTGCTAGGAACTCGCAAGCTCGCCTGAGAACGGACTTCGTCCTTCTAGTGGCTAGATAACGGTGTACGGAACGCTTCGCTTACTGATTCAGGTTCTAGGTTCTAGGTAAAAGCATAAAGGTCATAAAGATAAAGCAACACCTGGATCCCCGATAAAAGCATTCGAGGATGACGTGCGGGTGGAGCCAAGCTTTTAGAGCAACACTTAGCCCCTACTTCGTCTTTCCGGCAATGCTTCTGAGCCGGAATCCAGCTTCTAAGGTGTAAATCTGAGTATGATGTGGTCAAGTAAATCTGTACACAAACAAGAGTTGTGCTTTAAGCAGCATTTTCAGCTGCTGTTGGGGTCATATAATTATTATAACTATGCCCACGTTTTGTATTGTAGTGCTTCAATATATAC
>NZ_JCAYNT010000028.1:0-52380 GCF_059758095.1 Shewanella sp. MF05913 | reverse complement strand
CGTCAATTAAATCTAAAGATTCAAGAATTACTCATCGATTTAAATCAGCGACAAATGAAAAAACATCCTGGCTCACGATTAAGTCAATTTGAAGCCATTGATAAACCAGCGTTAAAACCATTGCCCATGCTGCCTTACAGCTACACCTTAGTGAAACAAGTGAGCGTACATATTGATTATCATATTGAGATTGAAAAGCACTATTACTCAGTGCCACATACCTTGATCAAGCAAAAACTTGAAGCACATGCCTCAGGAAAATTGGTGACACTCTACCATCAAGGCATACGAGTCGCTGTTCACCCCAGATCATACCGAGAAGGTGCGCATACAACACTTGAGCTACATATGCCTATCGCTCACCAAAAACAACAGCAATGGACACCGCAGCGATTTGAGCGCTGGGCAAGTCAGTTTGGTAAATCAACCGAGCAGTTTGTTATGCAATTGATGCAAGCTAAAAAGCATCCAGAGCAAAGCTACCGTGCTTGTATGGGGTTATTAAGCCTAGGTAAGAAGTTTACAGACCAACGTCTTGAAGCCGCCTGTCATCGCGCATTAGCCACAGGTGTTACTCGCGTAAAACAAGTGAAAACCATCTTAGAAAAAGGCTTGGATAAGCAACCCTTGCCACAAGCTCAGGGTGATTCGCTACAAGATATTGATCATAAAAATATCCGCGGCAATAACTATTACCATTAATAAAAACTAACCAATCAAAGGAAATCTTATGAAAAATATCAATCAACAAGTCAATAACCAGTTAAGTAACTTAAAGCTAAGCGGCATACGTGATGCGCTATTACAGCAACTTGAACAACCTAATCTATACGTAGAACAAAGCTTCGAAGAGCGGCTAAGTTTATTGCTTGAGCATGAAATAACGCAGCGTGACCAGCGTAAAATTGACCGCCTAACTCGACAAGCAAAGTTCAGAGTTGGCGGCACGCTTGCTCAACTCAACTATGGCGCAGCACGACAACTCGATAAAACTCAGATCCGTTCATTAGCACAAGGTGAATGGCTTCGCCTTCACCAAAATATTTTGATTACGGGAGCAACGGGGTGTGGAAAAACTTACCTCGCTTGCGCTCTTGGTCAAAACCACTGCCAACAAGGGAGTAGCGTTTATTATTTTAGGCTCAAGGAGCTATTAGAAAAGATGTTCTTAGCGCAAGCCGATGGTAGTTATCGAAAACTGATCAATAAGCTTAGCTCTGCTAATTTACTGATCTTAGATGATTGGGGATTAGAGCCATTAACGGCTCAACAACGTAGTGATTTATTGGAATTAATTGATGCAAGATATGATACAAAATCGACATTAATTGCCAGTCAATTACCGATCGAAAATTGGTATGAAATGATAGGAGAATCGACACATGCTGATGCGATTCTAGATCGACTTGTTCACGGAGCAATAAAGTTGGAATTAAAAGGCGAATCGATGCGAAAAAAACTAAATACCTTGACTGAAGCCGATCACTGAAGCTAGATTTTACGGAGGTCTACTGGCGAACAAAAAAGTGATCGGCTTGAATGGTATTGACCGATCGGCATCATGGTATTACGCACCAATAAACTAATCGACGACTTCAGTGTGTATTTAGGCCTTCGTCGAACTTCTTTACCTAGAATTTAACGGCGACACCCATTGTTAAATTTTTATTCTAGTATTTTAAGTCAACTGGTTACGCTCATGTTAAAAAGGTAAGCCATGAGTATTTACGAGACGGCCGTCCATCCCATGGACGAGATGTTCGGGCCTTCAGGGAAGAGTTAAGGTTTTGTCGGTGACATTTTTTATGAAATAAATGGGCAATGACAAGATTGTATAGCAGAGCTTCAGCCTAGCTTATTTCTGTCCAAAAATGTGCCACGGTGCGTAAATCATTTATGTCCAAAAGAGAGCTAGTAAGAGGATATCTCTTAACTGTAATAAAATTACAAACCGTAGTTACAGACCATTAGCTGTTACTCCGATTTGTCAGACTATGGTTATATTTTATGTCAAAGTATGGGTTAATCACTCAGCTAAGTGATTGTTATTTTATATGAGGTTATGTCAGTGTTTAGGTTCAGCGACAACAATTGTTCGTGCACAAACTGCCGAAAAGGCAGTAAAAGCCTCCTCTTGTGTCACTGAGAGGAGGTTTTTTATTATGTTTGTAATTGAAAGTAATATAGCCAACAATCAATTAAGTAACACAAGGATTGAAAATGGATTTTTTTGACTACTGGTGTGCATGCCGCATCAAAGGCACTTTCCGACATCCGAATGATAATATCGTTCTGGAAGAGCTTAAGTTATTAATTGATGGTGACTTTGAATATGAGCTTCCTCCTGGCCCATATTTTGGACCTTTGAAAACAGCAAGTATTGTCCTTTGTTATGCAAATCCAAGTGTAGATGAAGGATCTAGCACGGTTATTGCCTCTAAAAAACTCCAAGAAATACTTTTTAAGCAGTTAGATGGTGATCAGCCTTATCCCTATAATATTCCTGGTTGGGATAAGTGGTTTCGACCTGTTGCAAAGTATTTGTATGCCGGTGATATTGAAGCTGCTGCTAAAAATATTGCAGTGTTCAATCTAATTCCTTATGCCTCTGTCAATATGGATAAAGTCCAGTTCATAGCTAATAGCATACCTAGTGTTTGGGCTGCCCAGAGTTATCTTCGAGATGTGTTAATTCCAAAAGCTAAGAATGGCAAGATTCTATTAATTATGTGTCGTTCATCTCAATATTGGGGGCTTCGTTCATCACACGGGTCCGAAAATATAATTCTAAATAATGTAAGACGTGGGTTTACAGAAGAAACAAAGGCTAAAGTTAACGATTGGCGAAAGAAAAATGGATTACTTTAATTTGTCGCTATAGATAGTAAACGGTGTTAAGTATAAGTGTTACTTAACAGTTAATAACTTTGTTCGGTTACTCGTTGTTAAGATTGAACTAAGATATTTTGGTTAATTTTAGAGACAAGGATAGTTCAATGCGTTACACACACTTTATCCCCCTAATTCTAGTGGCTTTTTTTAGCTTCCCTGCTTTTAGTGATATGTTCACTCCTTCACCTTCTTGTTCGAAACCTTACAAGCCTTATGAATTTACATCACAATGGCAAATAGATAGCTTTAATGATGGTGTTATGCGCTACAAGCAATGCATTGCTGATTTTGTTGAAGAGATGAATGACGCATCCGAAAAACATTTAAATGCCGCTGAAGATGAAATAGAAGAATGGAATCAGTTTGTAAATTACGAATTGAATTGATTTTTTTGGCAAGTACAGAGATCACTAGCTACTAGGCATTTTGTAATTTGGGGAAAAACTATGTCACCTAAAGAGTTTATTAATAATGTGGTCAAATCTATAGATTGTTTGGTGGCCTTATACTCTAAAGGTAAAGATGGCCCAACCTATCTAGGTTATGAACTCGATAATATTGGACTCACACTTGTGCAGAGAGAAAAAGTATTGGCTCTCGTTAAGCTTGCTGCAGGAGAAGCCACGCATAATATTATCTGTGGCATTGAGGGTTCTGTTTCACTGGGTGGAAGCCAACAAAGTTACAAGTTAATAGATGAAACTGGTAATGAGCTTACTGGTGAGCTTGGTGAGTTACTGTATAAAAAACTTAAAAATAGCGCTTAAATGAATCAAGGCTAGTTTACGTAAAAAATTACAATTGCTAATTAGATTATTTCTATCTAGGTGGCCAAAATAACTAAGCCACAACAACATTTATAACGTTGTAACAGGACATCTCATTCTGGAGGTAAAGGATGAGAAACTTCCCTGTATGAAAGATCATCATAGTAAAATCTTTTAAAATTTCGCAATCTTGCAACAGTTATTTTATCTTCAGTCGTCACAACTAACTTAACATTCATGGTGGCAGAACGCATTAAGTCAGCAAACGTTTCCATGGTTTTTGTCGCAGAAATTATTTCGGCTTCGTTATTACCTACAGGGAGTAAACCAAGTAGATTCACACTGTAATGCTCATCAGGAGGAAGCTCTTTAAATGGATTTATTTCAACATAAATCCCTGATAATAAAGGGCTTAGCGATTTGGCTTTAGCCTTTCTTTTGTCTTTCCTATCAGTCTCAATAAGGCGATTGTTAAATGCTGTTGGTAGAGCAGGTTTATTATAGTGACCAGATAACCATGCTACATAACTATCTATTTCATGGTAGCCAAATTGAGCATTTTTATTAAACAAAATATTAGAGGTAACTAAGCTTTCTTTGGAAATGAAGATGGATTCTTTGGAAAGTATTTCTATGTTTCTGAGAACCACGCCTTCATCAGTAGCCTCGTTATAGGACGTATGTAGCTTACGAGGATTTTTGTTGTAGCTGTAGTTGCCATCAAGTCTAGTTATTAACCTACCTACGGAAAACTCCACATGAGGCCCCAAATCCATATCGTCGTTTGCAATATTACAAGATTGAGAAGCCGTAATTAGTACGAAATCTTCTGAAAGAAGTTTAGGAGAAAATATTTCGATGGAATTGGAAGCATTATTTATAATAGCGTGGGCGTGAGCATCGGTGACTACAGCACCCTGTAGCCACCCTAGGTGTTCAAGAAATTCACCATACCTGTTCACTTTTGTCATTATGCAAACGGATCCTCAATCGGTGCAGCATCGTTAATTGAGTCAAGCTGCATTCTTGAACCAACAAAAAGTATTGTGTCTTTATCTAGATGCTTATCTGCTAATAATTCCATTATCGAACGATTTTTGTAAAATGGTTGTTCTAGTAATGCTCTGTCGGAAGAAAGAGAGGAGCTTTTCCAATAATCCGCTATGAACGCAACGTCAATCAGTCGTTTAAACTTACTTTTCCTAGGACTATCACCATCTTTCCAATTGTATAAGGTCTTTCTTGTAACGCCACATATAGTAGCAGTTTCTTCAACACTGAGATTAAACGTCCCCTGTATTTTCTCAATCAGTGAGATTGTGTATTCGCTATTTTTATCATTTTGAGTTTTTTTATTTTGTTTGGCATTGGTAGATACAATCACCCCACCACTTTTAGATGCCCGGTAAAACCAATCGGAGTTCGCTCCTGATGCAGTAAATGAATCAAGAGGTAAAGAGTACTCATTTTTTTTCAATGGTCTGTGAATTTTGAATTGCGGTTCAAAATAAACACCAGAGCTTTGTGACAACGCAGCTTGTGTGGCCTGTATATCTGCTGGAATCATGTCCATTTTTCATTCCTCGCATAGTCAGTTGTAACGTTCCAAAATGCTTTTCTTGAATCAATGTGAAGCTGTGAAAGCATTTGAATTATTTCATTCGGACAAAAATCTTTTTGTTCATCTTCATTTTGCCAAAAATGATCAAAGTCTAGGATAAGGCGATTACTTGCTTCATCATCATGTGTGATTTTTACAGGTACTTGTTGAATGTCTGGTGGTGTTACATTATTCGTCACAGCTTGAAGCGACCTAACCACTAAATGACTAATCCCATTAGTTTCAATGACCGTTTCTGTAAGGTGTTGTGCTATTGGGCCTGACTGAGACAAGCAATCTGGTAATAAAAATCCGGGAGAAACGAGTTGTCCAAGTGTTTCATCCTGAGCGGTCTTTATTACATCACAATATCTAAGGCCGATGCGTGAACATAGTGAAGGCTTAGCTATATCATTCAATATATCTAACAGTTGCTTAACTTGTTCTGCGAAGCCTTCAAATCTTGGGTATCTAGTTGTAAAAAAAACAATTCGATTGTAGCTAATATCAACAGCAGAGCTATGATCTTTTGACGCAAATGCCCAGCGATTCACATTGCTCAAGTTAACCCCTTGCTCATTAATCTCTATCGATTGACTGAGACTACTTTCAACGTGAGGGTATGCCCCCCGAAGCTTGTCTTGCAAGTCAGGGATGTACTTTTCGATGCCAAATATTGGAGAAAATCTTACTTCTACTAATGCTAAGACCAGTGGTTGATTTTCTAATTTTCTATAGTCGGGCATATCGTACCATCTCATCGTGTTTAGTATGGGAACGAGATAAGTATACGTGTAAATATTAATTTATACACTATTTTATACAATTTTTTATACATTATTAGGGTGTGAAATGACTGTTATTCTTTACTTATTTGTAGGGTAGCTACATGGATTCGTGATGCTAGGCCATGTGCTACGGAAGGTTTCTATATGATTATCTAAAAAAGATCTTATTTAACTGCCATAAAAATTTAGTTAAGGGGGCGGTCCGTAAGATCAAAGCTGTAGCTATTTGATCTCTGCTTGAAAATGTCTAAATTCAGCTTTGAACTTGAGGCTGTTGAAGAAAATAGCGTGAGCTGGGCATGGATAGCCCGCTAGCTTTCGCGGTACAGGATGTACCATCGGAAGTGATAGCATTTTCACTCTTTACTACAAGATGGGCTGAAGAACACACAGACGAAGTTAAAAGCTGGATTCATCCACGTCGCGAAATTATCGCACCTATTATTTAAATCAAATGGGATAATTTTGATGTAGCTGATGGGCCAATTCTTTTATAGAGAATAAAGAGAGAACAGCCGTTGGTTTCCTCTTGGTCTGGTGTGAGTTAAGCGCCACGACGTTAGTGTCTGCAGGCCATAAGTAAATAAGCACAAAAGTACAAATACCTGGATCCCGGCCCAAAGGCCCTGCCGGAACGACGAGAAAGGGGTTAACAAGTCTTGTCCAAAAATGAGTTTGCAAGAGATATACTTTCAGTTGTAATAAAAGTACACATTATAATTATTAGCAGCTAAAACTGGTTTCGATTTGTCAGGCTATGGGTTTATTTTATGTCAAAGTATGGGTTAATTATTAAGGTAAGTGATTGAAAACTTGAAGCTGCCTATGTCAGACTTTGCTTCCAGCGACATCCTTTGTTTTTTTGCGGCCCATGAGAGCGACCTTCAAATTTTTCTTTTATCCCCAAAAATACGGCAATGACATGAGGTAATTCATTTTTAGTGATTTGAATAGAGGTTTTATCTGACCAGTTAAATTGTCTAGGGCCGATGGCATTAGCAGCTTCTAACATCACAGTTTCCCATTCTGACGTGCGTGTGATGGATGGTTTCAACTCGATAGCGGCCTTTGAACCGTGACATTTTAAAGAGTAAAATTCACTGAATGCACCACTGTATCGTGGATTGTTTGTTTCTTGATATAATTCATGATTATGGTATCCGTTCTCGGTATGCTCATATGCTTGAACTGGCTGCTCATCAAAATGTGCTGTTGAGTAGATACTGTTGTTATCGTGATACATGATTACTCCTATTTGTCTTTCTTTCTTTCTATTTTCACTCTACTTCCAAATCCAGCAACCGAAGAAAAGCAAAAAAATAAATAGCGCGTCCTAAAAAGCCTCTGAACCAAACAAAACTAGGTAAACAGTTAAGTAAAATAATCCGTGGAATAGTCTATCGCGGAGATTTAAATGAACGGATTAATGAGATTTTTGGCATTAATAACGGTGTTGGGTTTTATCCCAGTGAGTTATGCCTCTAGCAACACAGCCACACTGTTACCCGAAATAAAGGCGCTTGCATTAGACAAGTTAGTGCTTGATAGAACTAATGTGCCGGTAACCGTTCTAGAAACTTCACCAATAACCGATTCCAACGGCAAGGTCGCACAAGGTTTGACTGAAATAAGAGTCACCTTAGCGAGTGATGCTGTTTCAAGCATCATCATTCAAGGTAAAACTCTAAAGCCGGGAGAAACGCTTAAAATTGTTCAAGATTTTTCATTGACTGGGGGAGCCTTAAAAATCCCATTTAATCCGGCAGAGTCAAACATTGTTGGTTTATCCCATTACACGTTAGAAATTCCGAAAGTTACAGCTGAGGTTTGTCCAGACTCATATACTCAGGATGCAGCGACAAGTACGTGTCAAAAGGTAAATACAACAAGTTTACTTTACACGTGTCCTGGTGATGATTGGGCTATTTCAGGTGACGTCACGAAATGTACAAAGCAAACAGAAATACCAAAAGTCAGCTGCCCAAGTGGGTACGTGAGCAACAAAGATGGAACCTGCACTAAGACCGAATTCCAAGATACTCTCGTTAAATGTTCAACTGGTTATACCTATTCCGAAGAAAATAAAAGATGTGAAAAAACTATCGTAGAAGCCGCATCTAAGACTTGCCCTGATAGTTCCTATAGTTATCAGGCCGCAACAAATGATTGCCGCAAAACGATTACTCAAAATGTGAATTTTGAATGTTTATCTGGATTTTCGTATAACGCGACATCAAAGATTTGTGAGAGAACACTAAGCGCAGTGGCGACGCCAACTTGCGCAACAGGTTTCGCTTACTCAGTAATAAATCAACGATGTGAAAAGACCGTAGAGCAAATTGCCTCTAAAGTTTGTGCGACAGGGTATACCTATTCCTCTGCAAATGATCGTTGCGAAAAGCCATTGACTGAAGATGCAGATCCAGTTTGTAGTGCAGGTTACGCCTACTCTGTAGCAAATAAGCGTTGTGAAAAGACCTTAACTCAAACCGCTTCTAAAGTATGTGTAACAGGATACGCTTATAATTCAGGGACAGATCGCTGTGAAAAGACAACCACATCAGCTGCGTCAGCGGTGTGTACCAGCGGCTATACATATTCAGCCGCGAATAGCCGTTGTGAAAAAACGGTAACACAAACGGCTAGCAAAGTGTGTCCCAATGGATATTCATTCTCAACAACAAACAATCGTTGCGAGAAAACCACAACATCAGCGGCCTCGGCTGTATGCGCTAGCGGTTACACCTATTCTGCAGCTAATTCGCGCTGTGAAAAAACAGTGACTCAAACGGCTAGCAAAGTGTGCGCGTCTGGCTATACCTATTCTTCAACAAACAATCGTTGCGAGAAAACCACCACATCAGCAGCCTCAGTTGTGTGTGCCAGCGGTTACACCTATTCAGCAGCTAATTCACGCTGCGAAAAAACGGTGACTCAAACGGCTAGCAAAGTGTGTGCTTCGGGTTACACTTACTCTGCTACAAACAATCGTTGCGAGAAAACCACCACATCAGCAGCCTCAGTTGTGTGCGCCAGCGGTTACACCTATTCAGCAGCTAATTCGCGCTGCGAAAAAACAGTAATTGAAGCAGCAAGCAAAGTGTGTGCGTCAGGCTATACTTATTCTTCATCAAATAATCGATGTGAGAAAACAATAACCCAGAACGCTTCAGCAGTATGTGCTAGCGGTTATACCTACTCTGCAACCAATTCACGCTGTGAACGAACCCTTACTCAAGCAGCAAGCAAGTCTTGTTTACCTGGATATAGTTACACATCTTTAACCGATAGTTGTGAAAAAACAATAACTCAAGCTGCATCAGCAGTATGTGCTAGTGGCTATACCTATTCTTCATCTAATTCACGCTGTGAAAAAACAGTGACTCAAACGGCTAGCAAAGTGTGTGCTTCGGGTTACACTTACTCTGCTACAAACAATCGTTGCGAGAAAACCACCACATCAGCCGCCTCGGCTGTGTGCGCTAGCGGATATACCTATTCAGCAGCTAATTCACGTTGTGAAAAAACAGTGACTCAAACGGCTAGCAAAGTGTGTGCGTCAGGTTACACATACTCGGCTACAAATAATCAATGTGAAAGAACGTTAGCTCAAGCCCCAACTTGTGGTTCAGGATACAGCTATAATTCTTCTACTGATCTTTGCCAATCAATAGCCACATATTCACCATTTTGTCCAACTGGAACTAAAAGTGGTTTAGATGGGCTTTGTTATACAAAGTATTTTGGTTATGCGTGTGATTTATATGAATACAAAAATAATAGGGGGGCTTGTGATTTTGAAAACGGTGCTTGTAGCTGTTATAACGAGATAACAAAAACTAACCAAATTCTTTCTGATAATTGTTCCGGTTCCTCTAAAGGTTTTGATTCGATGGGGACTTGCGGTTACGTACCAGGAGCTGCGCCATCGCAATGTTTATCCGGTCACACTTTGGTAAATGGTACTTGTCAAAGTGTAACTACTGTATCTGCGACGTGCTCTACGGGTTACAGCTTAAATGGTTCTTCAGACAATTGTGAAAAATTTGAATCTCAAGCATTTAGCTATAGCTGCCCTACAAATTATACCCTAAGTGGCAGTACCTGTTCACAGCTTCAAACAGTAGCAAATACATGGCGCTGTCCAAGTGCCAGTTATTCGCTAAGTGGGTCAACTTGTAGCCTGCTAGAAACGCAGGCATTTAGCTATAACTGCCCTACAAATTATACCCTAAGCGGCAGTACCTGTTCGCAGCTTCAAACAGTAGCAAATACATGGAGCTGTCCAAGTGCCAGTTATTCGCTAAGTGGGTCAACTTGTAGCCTGCTAGAAACACAGGCATTTAGTTATAACTGCCCTACAAATTATACCCTAAGTGGCAGTACCTGTTCACAGCTTCAAACAGTAGCAAACACATGGAGCTGCCCAAGTGCCAGTTATACACTAAGTGGGAGCTCGTGCAGTCAGATTCTATCGCAGGCGTTTTATTATGACTGCCCCACAGGTTATTCTTTAAATGGAAATTCGTGTTCAAAACAGGAAAATACAGCAAATTCGTGGAGCTGCCCAAGTGCCAGTTATTCGCTAAGTGGGTCAACTTGTAGCCTGCTAGAAACGCAGGCATTTAGCTATAACTGCCCTACAAATTATACCCTAAGTGGCAGTACCTGTTCACAGCTTCAAACAGTAGCAAATACATGGCGCTGTCCAAGTGCCAGTTATTCGCTAAGTGGGTCAACTTGTAGCCTGCTAGAAACACAGGGATTTAGCTATAACTGCCCTACAAATTATACCCTAAGTGGCAGTACCTGTTCGCAGCTTCAAACAGTAGCAAATACATGGAGCTGCCCAAGTGCCAGTTATTCGTTAAGTGGGTCAACTTGTAGCCTGCTAGAAACACAGGCATTTAGTTATAACTGCCCTACAAATTATACCCTAAGTGGCAGTACCTGTTCACAGCTTCAAACGGCAGCAAATACGTGGAACTGTCCAAGTGCCAGTCACACCTTAAGTGGAAGCACTTGTAGTTTGTTAGAAACACAGGCGTTTAGCTATAGCTGCCCTACAAATTTTACCCTAAGTGGCAGTACCTGTTCACAACTTCAAACGGCAGCAAATACGTGGAGCTGCCCAAGTGCCAGTTATTCGCTAAGTGGGTCAACTTGTAGCCTGCTAGAAACTCAGGCGTTTAGCTATAGCTGTCCAGCAGATTATACTCGCAATAATTCTGTCTGTAGTAAGGTCGTTAATACCGCAAACACATGGTCTTGCGATGCTAATTGGACACTATCAGGTTCATCTTGCCATTCTATAGATACGTTAACTTATGCTTACACTTGCCCTGATTACTATGATAATCATAATGATGGTTCGTGTACCCAACTACAAAACAGAGATAATGGATGGACTTGTCCAGAGAATTATACTGATAACAATGACGGTTCATGTAGTTGGTACCAAACTGGCGCATATTCATTGTCATGTCCAGACTCTTCGTATACTCCGAATTCAACCACGGAAATATGTGAGAAAGTATTAACTAATAATCATATATATAAGTGTAATGATCCTAAGTATTCATTATCAGGTTCTAGTTGTTCGTTGTTATTAACTGAAACTGAAAGTTGGGTCTGTGCTGATCCTTCATTTAATAAGGTATCAGATGAACAATGTAAGAAAGTAACTAACTCTAATTTAGTTGGTACGTGCCCGGTAGGTTTTATCAAATCGACTGATGCTAAGTCATGCGTATTTATTGATACAACGCCACTAGTTAAGAGTTGTAGCGCGTCATATGAACTCATAGGTGGAGAGTGTGTTAAAGATGTGTTCGCTGCGCCTAAGTGTTCTTCTACTATTGTGGATGCATCTTGTACGTGCGAAGCAGGAATGACGCTGAACTTAACAACATACCAATGTGAAGGCATAGAAAAATCATCTGTATTATCGAGTTGCCCAGAAGGTTACACATCGAAAGATGGCCAATGTGAATACAATAAGACGGTCAGTGTTGTGTATGATTACTGTCCATCAGGTATGTCTGAAACGTTCTTAAACTGTGTTTTAAAACAAGAGATACCTATTACAGACAGCTGTAATGCACCTTACACCGTTCAAGGTAATCAATGTAAATATGTAGATCAGCTCCCGCTTGGATACGCTTCTGGAGTAGAGTCGAAAACTTTTGAAGGCGATATTAAAACTGAGCTATCAACTATCAAAGTAGCCAAGGATACATTTGACGCGATTGTTAGTGAAATATCAGAAATACCATTAGATGATCTTACTGGATGTCGCTTAGTCGATTCTGAGGTTTTGGCTCAAGGCGTGATAAAAAAAGGTGATGTACCTTGTTATATCAAATGGACAGATTTACCTGATGGTATAAGTGGTGACAGTAAAAAATTAACGGGGATATTTAAGAAATCTGGCGTTCAATCGGCTGGATATGAACTATATGGGTTCAATGGTTCGAAACTAGACGAATTTAAAATTTCTTCAGGTTCAATAGCTTTAAATATTAATGAACCAGAAAAACCTTTATTAACCGACATCACAACTCGATTAATGAGTAAGGTGTTGAAAGGCTTCGAAATGTACAATTATAGCGCGTCAAGCAAGTTATCGATGACGACGTTATTAGTAGAGCCTCGAAACTATGTACAAACTTTGACAGTAGATGGCGTCGGTTCGTGCGAAGTCCCTGTGGGAGCCAACTCATGTATAGTTTATAGCAATATTTCATATACGCGTGAACCATCATCGCTTCAAACAGACAGTAACTACATTATTAAAGCCAATAGTAAGATTGGCGGCTGGTCAGATGAAGAACAGACAAAAAAGGACTGGGTTATTCATCATGATTTCCGTGGACCGAATATTGTATTTACGACATTTAATCCTACGCTTGAGGACGAACCAGTTGTCAATAGTGATTTAAGTTTCCCTGTTGTTGTCGCTGGTGGGACGGGGGCCGTTGGCGTAAGCAATCAACGCTCAGAATTGGATAGCACTGAAATTTGGTGGAGGCCATCCAAAGTAGAGTTGTTCTTTACTGCAAATGAAGGAACCAAAAGCGTAAACAAACTGAACGTTAATAGACAAGAAATTAGTTTTGACATTCCAAACACTATTTCAGATTTGCAAACATTAACGAATAAGTCAGTTGTTTCCGAGGGGCAGGCGAGCGCGTATCCTTTTGATATGAGCTCCCTAACACCTGGCGAATATACCGTAAAAGTGGTTGCCAAGGATTCATACAATAATGAATCGACAACCACTTATGAAAACGTCTTTGTATCTAGACCATTGCCACAAATTAAAGTTATGCACAAGAGTCGCTCTATTGAGCAACTTTCTTCAGCCCAAACCATTAATATGCTTGATGATGTAATGGTTGTAGCACATAACGGTCTGACTGGTGACACTGAAATCAAGAGCATTAAAATTGATGGCCGTGATGCAATCACAATCAATAGTGATGCTCATTTCAAAATGCTCACGAGTGAAGGCTTCGAGCTGGATGCGAACAAATCATATGTTATGGAAGTTGAGGCGGAAGATAGTAATGGAAATAGATCTACTCTTTCAATGCCTTTTAACTACCTACAAATCACATTTGCTTTGAGTTACAAACCCGTCACAGTAATTCAAAAAGTAGAAGATGTGGCGCTTGCCGTTAATCGTACTCGGGGAGTTCGGTGTGATTTATATGGAACTAAAGCGGCTGCAACTTTGGCATCTAATGACAACAATTACGCTTGTTATATTGAGTGGACTCAATTACCAGAAGGCTTAAGCACGTTGGTCACGACTTACCAATCAGCAGTATCGGGAGCCGTTAAAAATTTAGGTAAACATCAATTATCCTATGATGCTTATATCGTTAACAAAACCGGTAGCGTAGGGAAAGTTGGAAGTGAAACTGTCGAATTCGAATCAACCGAGCCATTACCGCTAACACTTGATTTAGATGAAAAATTAAAATTAAGTGATGGGGTTTATAGCGTATCCATTAACGATACTTTACTTGGACGATATACAGGTAAATCAAGCAGAGCGCATGTAGATGTCACTCTAAGCAATGAAAATGGAGATGAAAAGTATTACAAACATAATCAATTACCATTTGGAGAAATCCAAACATTTTCCGCATACGCAGAAAAGTTAGGTAATTCAGTGTTGTGGAATAAAATTGGTTACACATTAAAAGCAAGTTATCGATTAGCACCAGAAATCAATATTCAGAAAGATTTTGATTTAGTGGTAACGCCACATCCTTACATGCAAGTGTTGATGGAATTGGATAGCCCTAAATACGCTTCAACGGACACGATTTACGCCTCCGTTAAGCTAGGTCTTCGCAATAATGCCACTGGCTTGTTTGAATATAATGTAGCAACCATGGGTGATGGTTGGGATGTTTATTTGGCATTCAAGAACGGTCAAGTTTACGAACCAATAACTGAAGTCGTTGAGGCGGGAACTGATGGTATAGCCACTATCGGACTGGATGCCAACATTATTTTTGAACGGAACCAGGCGGTATATGCTGTTGCTAAGGCTAAATCACCATATCCTGAAATTGTTGTGGAGCGTATTTCTACACCTAGAAGCATTACCGTTGTTAAGGGGACTGCGGTAGAAGGTCAAGTGATCTCAAGACTGGTCCAATCTAGAGTGCCAGCGAATTTTGATATTCGATTTGATACAGCTTCTTATGATGACTTTAGAGTGTTGGGTGATATTGATTGGCAAATTGTAGATAGTACAGGGCAGTGGGTTACTGATGATGAGTTTGCAGACCGCCAGTACATATCAATCAAATCAACAAGTCCTGAAACGATCAAGGTTCGTGCTGTGTTAACGAATAAAGAAACGGGTGTTATTACAAATTCGGACGAAGTGACTTTGATTAGTTATGACATTCCAAAGTTAAAAATTGACGGTACTAATCAAGCTATATCTGGTCAGGATATTGAGTTATCTGCACTGGATAATGGTGAAGAACCGCAATTAGACACTATTGTTGAGTGGTCGCTCGATAATGGTGAAACTTGGGCTTTAGGTGATACAAAGTTCAATGTAGTCGTAGGAGAAACTGCATTAAAAATTAAGGCTCGTATGAAATATGCAAGCACATCATCCGAAGTACAAACAGGTCAATGGAGTGAAGCTATCAAATACATATCGGTGACCAAACCAAAACCGTTAACGGTCAATGTAACTAAACCGAGCATTGTAGAGGTAGGTACAGAGATAGAGCTAAAATTACAGGTGGTTAATCCATTCGCAGCAACAGGCGTTGATGCATTGATGGAATGGGTGTTACCTGATGGCAGCATAGTCTCTAACCAAGACACATTAGTCTATTTGGTTAAAGAAGAAGACTTAGATGCGTCGAAAAGACTTAACATGAAGGGCAGAGCATGGCTTTCAGGTTATAAAGATGTCACGTTAGGAGAGTCCAACATAACGCTGAATACATTCCAGTATGCATTCCCGACTGATGATAAATTAAGTTTGTCGGTAAACAACAGCGTTAAGTTTGTGCCATCAACAGGTTTCGCTATGTTGAATATGCCATACATTAATGCACCAGGAGTAATTTTTAACTACGAATGGTCATTTGATGAAGCAGCTATTGAAAAAACATCAAGTAACGGTAAAACGTTGAACTTTAAAGTAATCCAAGCAGGGATTCATAAGATAACACTGACACTTTCAGATAATAGAGGTAATTTTACGTTTATTGATGGATTTGTTGAGGCGATTGATCCAGATCCACTAGAGTTCAAGGTTACAGATATATATTCAAATAAATACATGAGGATGCCATTGACTATCTCGCTATATCCGAGCGTTAAGTCAAACCACCCTTACGATTTTATGAAAAGCTATCAATGGACTGTTAATGGGGTTCAAGGTGAGGCATCGAGTCGCGCAATAGGTGTGTTCGAAAACTTACCATCGGGTCATTATGAGATTGAGCTAAATGTTACGTCCAATTTCGGCCAAACAGGTAAGCATACGATGTCATTTGATGTTAAAGACAACCAAGCGCCGGTGTGTGAACCTATCGTAAGAGAACAGTATGGTACTCATATTGTCGATGCAAACTGTAAAGACAGCGACGGTACGATTAGTTATTACCGATGGGTTGTTAACGGTACAGTATTTACGCCCTATGGTGCGCAAGTAAGGTTCAGTGCCAATGAGTTCCCTTCCGCAACAATTGTTATCGAAGCTGTTGATGACGCTGGAGCAAAAGGAATTGGTAGAGCGAATTTTTAAGTAAACATAATAACTCTAAAAAAACCGTCATTTTGGCGGTTTTTTTATTTGAGCGTCCCAATTGGCACTTGAACGAAGAAAACTAAGCAGTGCGATGTTTTAAAATACCTCATTAGTAACTGGTTGGAGGTAAAAATTGAAACACGTACTTATTAGCTTCACTTTGATTTCAGTTGCAATCTTGTTATTAGCAGCAAGATTCACTATCGCGGTGCCAAGCCAAGAATATTCATGTTTGTTTGCCAGTTATTTTTTGGTGGATAAGCAAGATATCAACATAAAGCGCAATCGGTTGATCGCTTTCAGTTTGCCAGCCAATACACCGTATTTTAGTAAAGGTACACGCTGGATAAAAAAGCTAGTGGGTATGCCTGGAGATCATATTGTAGTGAGTGTTGATGCTGTGTCTGTAAACGGCATTGTTTATAAAAACAATATGCGGCAATTGCTCATGAAAATTGATGTTGATGAGGCTGATGTCGTAAAAGATTTTTATTTAAATGATGGCCAGTATTTTGTTATTGGTGAAACCCCTCTTTCTTACGACTCCCGATTTTGGGGTCCGATACAGCGAGACGACATGATTGGAGACGCGTATGCAATGTTATAGAACAATATTGGTTTTGATTGCAATTGCGACATGCTCAGTGGCGAATTCGAAACCAATAGTTGAAAACGACATTACCCCTGAGAAAGCTATGGAAATGGCTCGAGATAAAGGGTGGTTTGATGGATTAAATTTATCTGGTAAAGAGCCTTCGTCAACCAAAGATGTAGAAGATTTCTTAACAAACGCCCAGCAGCAAATTAATGAATTTGATAATAGTTCACTTTCCTTGCAAAGCCCAAGCTCTAAACCTTCATCGGTATCGTTTATGTTTGTAAGCCTGTCTATGCCAAGAGCTTCGTTAATTGACGCATTTAAAAACGCAGCTGCCTCTGGCATTACTGTGTACATTAACGGCATGTTTGAAGGTGATAAAAACATACTGGACACAATGGCACGCTTACAGGCAATGACACAAGATATGGTGTATAAGCCTACCGTCAAATTTGGGCCATCCTGGTTCAAGCTATATCAAATACAACGTGTTCCAGCATTAATTTATGACAACGACACTATCCAAATAAAAATGAGCGGTATGACTCAGGTCGATTTTTTTAATGAGAAGGTTGCCACAGTCTCAAAGACAACCGATTTTGGGTCGTATGGAGCAACATTTCCAGTACAAGAACCCTCATTGATAGACCAAATTAAGCAGCGAATGAGTCAAATGGATTGGGAACAAAAGAAGCAAGAAGCGGCAAAAAATTATTGGAAAAAAAGGCCTAGATTCAATTTATCTTTAGCAGCTGAAGACCACACGTATTATATCGATGCCACAGTTGAGATTAAGCGCGATGTAGTCAATAAAGCAGGGGTTATCCTTGCAAAAGCGGGCTCGAAATTCAATCCGCTAGTTGAAAGCCCAAATGCGTATTTGGGACTTTATATCGTCAACCCTACTGATCACTTACAGTTGGCTTGGTTAGATTCTCACAAAGACAAATTTGATTACCGTGACCAAATCATAATAACCGGCTTAGATGAGCGGGATGGTTGGGAGCAGTTAGCGGAGTTAAGAAAACGCTACAAGAGGGAAATATTTTTATTGGAACAAGAGCTGGTCACCAAGTTTGCAATCAAGTCTGTACCTTCACTTGTCAGCATTGACAGAAACTACATTAAAGTCCGTGAATTCAACGTGAGAAAATAATCATGAAACTAACATTTTTAGGTTTAGGTGTAGTTGGTGGCATTTATTTAACCCTTATGCAGCCTGATGTTGCAATGCAAATTCTTGAAGGTTTTATTCAATTTGTACAATGGCTTTCTGCTTCCGTATCGACCATGTTACGAGGTGTATAAATGAAAAGAATGCTCATTAACTTAATAGCGACCTTTAGTCTTGCCATAAGTCTTAGTGCGACAGCGAATACTCAAGTAGACAATATCTGTAAAGATGCAGAGGTGTGGACAAAAATAGTCGATCAAATTTGTTGGAGTTGCTTCACTGAAGGTTTTTCATTAATGGGGATAGGTAAGAAACCAGATGGTGCATCCAGCAACGATCCATTTTGCCTATGTAACGATAACTTAGGTGTGCCATACGCAGGCACAAAACTATCTTACTTTGCACCAATGAGATTAATTGAAACGGTAAGATTACCTTGGTGCAGTCCAACGTTAGGGGGCATTACGCTTCAAGATGATTATATTGGGATGGGAACCGTTAACGCATCAAAAGGAAAAGGATTTTGGAATAGTCACTATTTTGCTTTTCCGCTGATGGAAATGTTAGAGATTTTATATATAGATTGCCATCAAGATGGGTATGTTGATTTAGATTTAATGTATTTATCTGAAGTTGATCCGACATGGAACAATGACCTATTAGCTTTAATGTTATCACCTGAAGCAATTTTGTTTGCCACGCCTTTAGCTGAACCATGGTGCGCGACAGATTGCGCACTAATTTCGGCCGATTCAGCTCCAGAATCAACTTTCGGATGTGCTGGTTGTGACGGGCATTTGTATCCATTTACCGGTTCTATAATTGGTCAAAAAGATAATGTCGCTCAATCTAGTTTAATAGCACAACGAATGATTAGCTCACTGCATCGTAAGGGGCTTGCTAAAAAAACGATGGGTGATGACAACGTATGCGAGGCTTCTATTGCGCCATTTACGCCAAGGTCACAATATAAATTCAGCATGATTTATCCAAGAGCCGAGGCTTCTGCAGCAACCGCAAACGGCAGCTGCTGTCACCCTATGGGCCAATCAACAAACCTATGGTGTTTACCTGTTGGGGGGCGTATGCGTCCGGGTATGGAGGATGCCGTTTATATGTTGTGGCAATTCAAAGAATGCTGCTTAACGTTAGGAAGCGGTGATTAATATGAATTCAACGTATTCAATGTTATGGCGTAATTTTTGTGTTTATTTAACTTCATTTTGCATGATTGGAGGCAGTCTACATTGGGCCTTTTTCTTTACTATCACAGCACAATTTACGTCCTTTGATGTGTATGCACTGGATGAAATCAAGCAAGAGTTAGAAGCCAAATATCAACTTGATACACCTCAAAATGTAGACGGAACGGACTTGTATCAAAAATTGATGGATAACAAGGATAAAGGCTCAGCACTGAATAATACTCTCGAGTCTGATATTTTAAACCGTCAATCAGGGGCGGGGTCAACCGTCGATACTTCACAATATAATGATATTGATTTCCATCAAGAATTTGAAAAGTACATGAGCGAAGGCGTGACCGGTAACACGGCAAAAGCGCCGACCATGACAAATGGTAATATTGATGTTGAGTATTACGAAAAAGCAGGTACAGCACTATCAAGGGATGACGACGGAAACCTAATTTATACAGTGATCCCAGAGTCAGAGCGTGGCGCTAAAATAACAAGCATAAAAAGTAATGAAGTCTTCACGAATCAGCAGCTGAGAAGTGATGAAGAATTCAATGCACCAAACAATTATGGTGATGAAGAAGCTTATAGGGATGACTTAAAGGCCCAATATGAAAAAGCGGCCGATGGAAAAACAATGAACAGCGAAGCTTATCGAGCTCTTATCAAGAGTGCTGTTGATAATCCGTCTCCAAAAATTAAGCATGATGCATATTTTTTTACAGAAACAAATAAGGCGA
The DNA here is from genome assembly GCF_059758095.1 of Shewanella sp. MF05913. Classification (NCBI taxonomy): domain Bacteria; kingdom Pseudomonadati; phylum Pseudomonadota; class Gammaproteobacteria; order Alteromonadales; family Shewanellaceae; genus Shewanella; species Shewanella sp. MF05913. The sequence goes on along the minus strand of NZ_JCAYNT010000028.1, from coordinate 32,328 downwards.
TCAGTGATGCACAACGCGGCGAAGGCATTTGGTCTCAGTCTTGTGTAGATGAAACGGTAACAGAAACTGAACAACGACAAATTCCCGTGTGGGAACAAAAAATCTGCCAACGACCAAATCACCAAAACTTTGATTTTTGTGAAGTAACTAGAGAGCTTGAGTTAAATCCTGCATATGTAGAAGGGGTAACACCTCGATATTTAGAGAAGTACACTCAATACCCCGAAGGATGTGCTGATAAAGTAGGTTGGAAACCTATTTGTCCAGATAATACAACTTGTACATTGGATTCCTCATCGACGACTCCAAACGAAGTGTCTTTATTATCAACAAAATCTATTCTTGCAGAATCAAGTGATACCTCTACAAAGATGCTCATGAGTAAAGCGTCAGTACAAAATTCCGCTGCCAGCGATGATGTCCAATCGGCCAGCACGAGCGCTTCTAGTGTTACAGTAGAACAACGAATAATCCTAGTACAAAATTTTCCAGGGGAGCCACATTCAGGCCTTGCTCCATGGATCCCCGGACCTGGTTTCGTAAAAGAATTAGATGGTATCGAATGGATGGCTATATCTTGTAGTAAGTATGATAGCAATTCTTCAACTTGTCTTATGGAAGAAATACCTTGTAAAAAACAGTCAGGCATAGGGAATGATTTTGAGTACAGCAATAATGTAACCTATGTCACTGGTGACTTAGAAAATGAGCAACTGCGAAGTTTAGCGTATGCAGGTTCTTACGGGATCGAATATGTAGTAGAAAAAGATGATGTTATTTACACACTCAAAGAATGCGATGTAAATACCTATGCTCACAACTTATTTAGTTTTTCTTGTACGGCCACACCAAGAGTCAGTGAACTCTGTAAAAACAATGTTTGCCCGACCATTCCATCTTGCACCACATATATACCAACAGCTGAGGTCACACCATTTTGCACGCTCAGTGAATGGGAAATTGTTGAACAAGGCACTAAACAATATACGCAAGATGTAATCACACAGTTACCAAGAATGTTTGAGGGGGATCCAAATCCTGCGGCGCTTTATGGTGGCGATAATGAAGGTGAAGGGCAGTATCATGTTGCTACATGGAAAATAAACGCAAAAAATTACAGTTGTGATCCATTAAAAGGTGCCGACTATTGCGTGCAGGTATTAAATCCAGAAACGCAAGAATATGAAGAGCAATGTTATAGCTACAGCGAGTTTAAAAATCTAGAGGGTTCTTGTGGTCAATATGAAACAAATAGCTTATGTGAGAAAACCGGTGATAGCTGCGGCGAGGGCTGGTATGACGAAGTAAATGACATTTGCTACATGTATACAGATACATATCAATGTGATGTGTCAACGCCATTTGAAACGACCAAAACAACTACGTCAAATGTTTGTGCTGGAATGCTGCCTTGCATGGGGAATGATTGTGCCTATGGCGAGGACGAAACAAGCGATGACTTTGAAAAAGCTGTGTTAATGGGGTCAATTGCACAAACGGTTGATGATGACTCAACATGCGCTTCAGAAGATCCTAACACCTGTGAGATATTTCCCGGAGAACCTGAATATTGTTCTTGGGAGTTGAGCGGATTAGGCAATAATTGTTGTGAAGCACCGTCAGGGATTAATTATCTAGAACTCGCAGCTATGGGCTACAAGATGATGCAGACGGAGACCTTTAAAAATGTATCGTCCTCATTGTCAGGTGGGGTAACAGATCAAATTGGTGGACTGTACACTGATTTTACAACAATGCTTGTTGATGGGTGGAATTCTGGCGCCACCGCAGTGGTAGATTTTGCTAGCTCGGTTATGGGTGATCCTGAATTTATGCAAGGCGTATCTGAAGGTATTCAGTTAGGTGGTGGGGCAACAGCAGAAGAAGCATTAAGTAGCCTTATGCATACAATGCAACAACAGCTATATACTTTTCTGAATAATGCCTTACCCGAAGAAATTGCTAGCATGATATTTCAGGAGGCAACTACTAAAATGGTGGATCAAGGTGTGGCTCAAGCTGGAGATACAGTTCTAACTGACGCAGCCTCCCAAGTCATGAGTATAATTAGTTTTATTGGCTTAATTTACACGATCTATAACGTAATAAAAATTCTAGCTAATCTTTTAACTCAATGTGATAGCAACGAACAAGACGTAGGTGTAAAGCTGGCTCAAAAGCAATGCTTTGCTGTGGGTAACAGTTATTGTGCCAAAAAAGTTTTAGGCGTCTGCTACTTAAGGCGACAAGACTGGTGTTGTTACTCGTCAATGTTATCTAGGATAATTGCAGACCAAGGTTCGAAGCAGTTAGGTAAAGATATGACTAGCTGTCCAGGCTTTACGATTGCAGAATTTGGACAGATTGATTTTGACCAGCTTGATTTATCAGAGTGGCTATCAACAATGTATGAGGCAGACATATTATCTGCGTCAGGTTACGACATAGAACGCCTCACAGGTACAGGTAGAATGTTTGGTAATTTGAGTTGTGAAAACAGCGACGATCCTGATTGCGTCGAAATGGAGCGAGACAATGCTGAAGAACGTGCCAGCACACAGTTTGAAGGTGACGCCAGTGATGCGGCAAACCAGTTAAAAGAAACATTCGATCCCACTCAAATTGATTGTTCTGTGTATCCACGACCAATGATATGTGAAATATCGAATTAAATAAGAGTCATAGCCACTAACGATGCTAGTGGCTATAACTAATGCAAATTACTGAGATAAACCGTAATTAGAGTTTACCCACGGATCTATTTTCATTAACTCAGGAATAGTTAAACTAACATCACCTTTAACAAATGGGTAAATCTTTCCCTTGTTTGAGACAAATGGAAACTTTGTTCTGTTGCGAATTACAGGGCTGAAAAAATAGTATTTTTCATCAAGATCTAAAGCTAAAAATGTTGCGGTAAAAAAGGTTTCATAACCAATTACTGCATACAACCCATTCTTACCAGTAGGCGTTGTCGTTGAATACTTTAGTAATTGTGGTTTTGTGTAATGAATAAAACTACAAGTCTCATCCAATTTATATCCCATTAACGATTGATGTTTAGTACAATCTTCACCTTTAAACGTTAATGTAACATGGTTATTAGCGTCATCTTCTTTTTTAACAAATTCTAATTTACGAGTAGAGATAGCCACGCGAATTAGCTCAGATTCAACATTATCATAAATAGATTGAACGTTTCCTTTTTGAGATACAGGGAAATAAACAATGCCGTAATAAGAATGAAGAGGCTTATTCCCCTGATTTGTACCTAACATACTAAGAAAAGCACCTCCAAAACCACCACCAAATGCAGCGCCGATAATGCCGTCAGCCGCATAGTCTAAAGCACCGGGAGTCATATCGGCGTTTTTAGGTGCATCAGCATCGCGTAAGCCATTATGGAAGCCTAAACTGCCATCGACTACGTTCATTGCAAAACTCATATCAGGATTGTAAGTGAAATCGTCATCACTCTGAGCTTTGTAGGGATCTGTCGAAGCGCAACCCACCAATAAGCTTGCTACCATGCTAATTGTTAATAATTTTTTGTTTAACTTTTTCATTGATTGAGTCCTTACCTCTATTCGTTATGTGTAGGTTATCATTCGGGTTAAATCGGGCAACCGAGGCCATCACAAACTATTACTTATATTTTAATAATGTCACAGAACATTGGTGAGAATAATAACAGAGTAAAATTAAACGAAATGCATTTCAGAGTCTTAAATGATACTTGAAAGCACTAATCTCGATTATCGTTTATATGACACTGAATTACGCAAAGCAGATTCATTGCTGTGCTGCACATAAATTAATGAGTAAAGGAATATACAGGAGCAAGAAGTGGATTTAATTGAATGGTATCAATGGTGCGAACAAGAGTGGGGGAAACCCCTTGTGATACATCCGCAAGGCTACGATGTACAAACCTATGCAGTTTCGACAGAAGGACAACCAACCGAATGCTATTGGGCCATCTTGCAACGAGAAAATGGAGAACGAACTATTAATTTTTTAATTGGTGCAACAAAATCAATCTCAGAGTCTGCAGGACCGTTTGCTTATGATTGCCCATTATATTTTTTTGAACTGGTACCAGAAAAGAATGCTCACTGGCGAGAAGACGTAAAGAAATATTGGAATGATAAGTCGAGCATGTAAAGCATCACAAGCTAAGTTGTTTTCATCGAATTGTCGACGTAACATTAAAGTCTGAAACTGAGTAATAAAATATGAAATAGAGACATTAAAGTATGTTATGAATTCCTGAAGGTGTAACACCCACATTAATGGTTAATACCTACGGTTGTAAGGATGAACTGAACTAAAGTATTGTTTTATCGAGGTGATGCTTTCTTTGCTCATTGGCAACTGACAAAGGCGATGTTACAAACTCATTTATGCCCCATTGTTGGTTTAAGAACCTAATCACTACGATTAGCTATTTTTGCAAAAATAGCTAAAATAGCTAGAAGCTGTTTTGCCTAGTGTGGATACGTTGTGAACAAAGAAATTATAGAAGAAATTAAGCAAGCACTTGCCTCCGCCCCTCGCAATAAGTACATGGCCGAATTACATCTTCAGTCCATCAAATATGCTGATGAATTAGGAAATATTACGGCTAGAGAATTTTGTGAGGAAGTCGGATTGAGGCCTAGTTACGCCACTGAGTTTAGTAAGATGAGAAATCTTACAGCAAGGCTCAAAGCTGCTGGTTTAGATACAAGGAAGGTTTAAACAGTATGTTAATTGACAACGTTACTAATAAAGTAGCTGATACACTTTCAAAAACGATTAAAACCAACGATAAGCTTTCCGTTATGACGGGGCTTTTTTCTATCTACGCTTTCGATCACTTGAAAGAGTCGTTGAACAAATTAGAATCAATTAGACTACTATTTTCTCAAGCAAAAGGTTACGACTCATTTGATTCCTTTGACCGTGAATCGCCTTTTGGTGCTCTTAATGGTACGACTCTAGAAAACAAGTTTCGTAATCAATTGAACCAAAAAGCGATAGCGCAAGAGTTTGCTGATTGGTTGAAAGAGAAAGCATCGGTTCGCTTGGTTCAACAAGCAGGCGCTGTTCAGCAACATATCACCCATGTCAATTCTCAATCAAACTCAATTGCAATTAATGGTGCTCAATTTAATGGGCAAGGTCTGGGGCTAACGGTATCTTCAGGCTTTGATATGATAAGCCTTGCAAAAGCAGATCAAGCACAAGAACTTTTAGGCTTCTTTAACCGAGTTTGGGGGAGTAAAGCACAAGTCAAAGATGCCACCGAACTTTTTCAAGCTGAACTTGCAAAGTTTACCTGTGATCAAACACCACAATTTATCTATTTCATTACCTTATATAATATTTTTAAAGATTTTGTCGGTGATCTTCAAGAAGACAAGATTTTAAAAGTAAAAACAGGATTTAAAGATACATTAGTTTGGAATAAATTGTATAAATTTCAGAAGGATGGTGTGTTAGGGGCAATTAATAAACTAGAACACTTTAATGGTTGTATCATTGCTGATAGCGTTGGTTTAGGTAAGACATTTGAAGCTCTTGCAGTAATAAAATACTACGAGCTTCGCAATGATAAGGTGCTTGTTCTTTGTCCTAAAAAGCTGCGTGATAACTGGCTTATTTATACGCAAAACGACAAACGTAATTTACTCGCGAGTGATCGCTTTAATTACGATGTACTTAACCATACCGATATGAGCCGTACAGCTGGTTATTCAGGCGATATTAACCTTGAAACAATTAATTGGGGTAACTACGATCTCGTTGTAATCGATGAATCACATAATTTCCGCAATAATAACCCCAAGAAAGATGGGAGAAATCGCTACCAACGACTTCTGGAAGACATCATTCAAGCGGGTGTAAAAACCAAAGTCCTGATGCTTTCTGCTACGCCTGTAAATAACCGCTTAAATGATATGAAAAATCAAGTAGCGTTTATTACGGAAGCGAATGACCAAGCGTTGTTGGATCATGGTATTAACAGTATTGAAAGTACATTAAAACAAGCCCAAGCTCGCTTTACTAAATGGGCTGAACAAGATCCTTATGTGAGAACATCTAAAGAATTGCTTGATTCGATGAACTTTGATTATTTCAAGTTGCTTGATATTTATACTATTGCACGATCACGGAAGCATATCGAAAAATATTACGGCACTGCCGATATAGGTAAGTTTCCTACACGCCTCCTACCTGTAAACTTGAAGGCATCTATTGACCTTAAAGAACAATTTCCCCCTTTGGAAGAAGTAAATAAGACTATCCGTAGACTGTCACTTGCGTTCTACTCACCAATGAAATACGTGAGAATGGATAAAAAAGCCGAATATGCAAGACGATATGACCAAGAAGTAAAGGGGGGTAAGAGCGTATTTAAACAGGTTGACCGTGAAGAAAGCTTGATTCATTTGATCCGTATTAACATGCTTAAGCGCATGGAAAGTTCAATCCATTCTTTTACTCTAACATCAGAAAAAATATTGACTCAGGTCGATGCATTACTAACAAAGATCCATAATTTCAATGCAAACATAAAACCCAGCATAACAGACGACCTTACTTATGAATTCGTGGCCCCACCAATAGAAGAGATAGATGATCTTGAGTTTAACTCACCTGAACTTGCTCCATATCTTATAGGGAATAAAACCAAAGTTCGTATTCAAGATATGGACTTAATCAGATTTTCACAGGATCTAGAAGCTGACAGAGTATTTCTTCAAGAAATTGTTAAAGAATCAAAAAGCATTGATGCTGAACGTGATGCAAAATTATCAATGTTAAAGCAAGCTTATAGTGAAAAATGCAGAAAACCGATTAATGGCAATAACAAAAAAGTTATCATTTTTACGGCTTTTGCCGATACCGCTGAATATTTATACAAAAATATTGCACCATGGGCTGAAAAAGAACTTGGCCTTCACTCAGCTGTTATAACAGGGCAACGAACAGAGACAACGTTGCGTACTCCTAGCCAAAACGGAAAAGTAGGTAAAAGGTTTACATCAGACTTAAATAGTCTGCTTACCCACTTCTCACCCAAATCCAAAGAAAGAGAGAAGGTTTACCCTGAATACAAAGAAGAAGTTGATATTTTAATCGCAACAGACTGTATTTCAGAAGGTCAGAACCTGCAAGACTGTGACTATCTCATAAACTATGACATTCACTGGAATCCCGTTCGTATTATTCAACGCTTTGGGCGTATAGACCGTTTAGGTTCAGTAAATGATGTCATTCAGCTGGTTAACTTTTGGCCCAATATGGAATTGGACGAGTATATCAACCTAGAAGCTCGGGTGAGTGGAAGAATGGTACTACTTGATATTTCAGCAACTGGTGAAGAGAACTTGATTGAAACTGACAGTGAACAAGATTCGAAGAAAAATAAAGGGATGAATGATTTAGAGTATCGCAGGAAGCAACTTGAACAGCTTCAAAATGCTGTGGTAGACCTTGAAGAAATTGCAGGCGGTGTCTCTATAACCGATCTGACGCTGAATGATTTTCGAATGGATCTTTCAAGCTTTCTCAGTAACAAAGAGCAAGATAATTCAGCATTATTAGAGCAATCTCCGGTGGGGTTGTTTGCTCCTGTCCTTATTTCTAATTCAAGTCAATTTACGAGCAAATTCTCACAAGTACGTGATGAAATTCAATCAGGGGTAATTTTCTGCCTAAAAGATATTAAAGGCAAAGTCCAGGTTGAGGAAAGCTACTCTCTTGCTCCTTACTACCTTGCTTATATCGCTGACGACGGAGACGTTTTGCTTTCGTTCACCCAGTCAAAACAAATACTCGATTTATGTAAAAAGTTGGGTTCAGAGCTAACCGACATGGAACAATCAGCTGATGCTTATCACCAGTTTGCTAACCGCACTCAAAATGGTAAAAAAATGAATCATTATCAAAATCTTTTAGCAAAAGCGGTAGAGAACATTGCTGGTAAAAGTGAAGAGATTGGAGCTACAAGCTTGTTTAGTCGAGGTGGTACTGTCTTATCTGCATCTAGCACACAAAACGTGAATGATTTTGAAGTCGTTAGTTATATAGTCATTGTGTAATGGAAAAAATGATAGAGCATATTGATTTTCGTCTAGTCGATGACGCCAAACAAAACAGATTAGCAGACAAGGTATATCAGCACTTAGGACTACCTGATTCTACGTTTCTAGGCACACGAATCACCAAGAAAATGCTCTTAGATTCATCTAGTCACAATGGGAACGAGTTAAGCCCTAATGATAAAAAATTAGTGACGGATGTTATTCAATCTATCGAGTGGCTAAACACACTTAAGCCAGAAACGCTTAATATCCCTGTTTATGTCACTGATACAGTTGAATACATAGAGGTAGCGGTGATACGAGTTACGTTAAAGTTGCCTCAAGAGCTAGGCCGTAAGGACAAAGGTAAGCATAAATCTAATGCCTCAAAGAAAGTTACTAAACTTATACATACTTTAATTCCATACCCAGTGATTCTGCTGCTAGAGCTAGCTGATGAATTATTAATCAGCCTAGCTGATAAACGTATTAATCAAGCAGATAAAACAAAATTGGTTATAGAGCATATTTATAATAGTGATTGGTTAAACTCATCGAGCCTAACCAACGCACACAATGACTTTCTTAATGATTTCTCTTTAAAAAACGTGTCAAACCTTAATTACTTTGAGCTTTATCAAGACTTCATCGCCATGCTCATAGGGCTGGAAACAAGTAAGATTTCAGGTCGCTATATGAATATAGATGGCTCATCTAAGAACCTTTCAATTGAACAGGGTAATCTACAATCTGAATCACAAGGCTATACGCTACAACATGATTCACTATTGGAATCAACTTTATGTTTAACGTTTCGTGAAAAGAGCAATGAGGATAAAACAGCTTTGCTCCGTGAATTAGCTGGATTAGAAGCTGAGTTGAACAACATCAGGAACAAGATTAAAAAAGATACGCAAATGAATACTAAACTGCGACTCAACGTAGAAGCAAGAAAGATAAAACAAGCAATTTCAGCAATCACTTCTCAAATGGCATAAAGTGAGCCTAAGAAGTGCTACGACATAAAATAGAACGTAGTTGTATTTTTCAATATCAAATACAACACCATACAAATAAATTAGTCTTAGATAGTGGGTATAAAAATGAATGTAATAGATAAAATCACGAGCAGCAGCCCGGAAGCAAAAAGCTTAGATATTGCACAGCAAAATATTGAGCAGTTAAAGCAACTTTTTCCTGACGTTTTCTCAGAAAATAAAATAGATTTTGAAGCATTAAAAGCCGCTTTAGGTGAACAAGTTGACGACTCACAAGAACGTTATAATTTTACTTGGAATGGTAAAAATAAAGCTCGTCAAATAGCTCAAACACAATCAACAGGAACATTACGCCCTTGCAAGGATGAAAGTATCAATTGGGATACGACTGAAAACTTGTTCATTGAGGGTGATAACCTTGAAGTGCTTAAGTTACTTCAAAAGTCTTACCATAAAAAAGTGAAGATGATTTATATAGATCCACCTTACAATACGGGTAAGGATTTTGTTTATAATGACGATTTTTCAGAAGGGCTATCTAATTATTTTCAACAAACAGGTCAGGTTGATGATGATGGAAATAAGTTAAGTACAAACTCTGATGCTTCTGGTCGATATCATTCGAATTGGCTATCGATGTTATATCCCCGACTAAAATTAGCAAGAAACCTTCTACAAGATGATGGTTTAATATTTATCTCAATTGATGACTCAGAAGTGTCTAATTTAAAGATGATCTGTAATGAAATATTTGGTAATGAAAATTGCGTTACAGAGATAGTTTGGAAAAATAAGACTGGAGGTGGTGCTAAAACGAAAGGTTGGATCGGGTTACATGAATACATTTTAGTGTATGCAAAAAACTATGCTGCAATAGCTGATATATCTATACCGTATTCTGAAAAAACTGCATCTATGTTTAAGAGTAAAGATGAAAATTATGAAACAAGGGGGCCATATGCCACTTGGCCTCTTGATACTACGAGTATGGGAGATCGACCTAATCTTAAATATCCAATTTTTCATGAAGGTGTTGAGATTTGGCCAGAAAAGCAATGGTTGTGGAGCAAAGAGAGAGCTGAAAAGGCGCAATTAGAAAATGGATTAGTTTTTAATAAGCAGGGAAATGGGTCATACAAGGTTAGGTTTAAAGGTTACTTACGAAATGAAGATGGGGAAATGAGGCGTGGAAAGCCTTTAAGCATTATAGAAGGAGCATATTCACAAGATGGATCAAAAGATATTCAAGAATTTATACCCAAAGGTGTGTTTCCTTTCCCCAAACCTATTAAGTTAATTAAATCTTTATTAGAAATTAGCACTAAAGAAACGGCGGTTAATCAAGGGATAATTTTAGATTTTTTTGCTGGTTCAGGTACTACTGGGCAGGCTGTTATGGAATTTAACCATGAACAAAATTGTGATTTCAGATATATAGCCGTCCAGCTCCCAGAGGTCATTGAAAAAGAGAATAAAGATTATAAAAGTGCATTTAATTTTTGTGTTGATAATAAGCTCAAAACCTCTATTTCAGAAATAACTAAATATAGAATAAGGAAAGCATCTGAAAAAATAAAGGGATTGAATTGTAATATTGATGCTGGAGTAAAAGTTTTCAAGCTTAGTCAAACCAACATTCGCCCTTGGGATGCTGACTTTGAAAACCTTGAGCTAGTACTTCAACAAGCAACTGAATCTATCAAGGGTGATCGCTCAAGCGAAGATGTGCTGTACGAAATCTTTTTAAAATATGGCTATGAATTAACTACACCTGTAAATATTGAAACGGTGAACGACTCTTTCGGAAATGAAAAGCAGGTTTTTGTTGTTGGTGCTGGAGCGTTAATTGTCTGTTTAGATGATGAAATTACAGCTGAAGTGGTAGAAGGTATCGCCAAACTCAAAGACGAATTAGATCCTGAGACTACTCAAGTTGTATTTAAAGATGCTGGATTTGCTGATAGTAATGCAAAAACCAATGCCATTCAGATTTTAAAACAGGCTGGCATTGATGATGTTAAAAGCATTTAAGGGGTAAATGATGTCTGAAATGAAGATAAAGTTTGACCCAGACCTGACTCACCAAAGAGATGCAATTAACGCAGTTTTAGGAGTGTTTGAAGGGCAAGAAACATTTCAATCTAATTTCTCTGTATCAAACGCTCTTCAAGCGGATATGTTTGAGAAAAATGATGGTATCGGTGTTGCTAATGCCTTGAGCTTGTTACCAGAAGAGTTGTATGAAAATACTCGAAATGTTCAGTTAGTTAACGGTTTACCTCAAACTGAAACAACAAAACAAGCACTGCCGAGTCTTGATTTTACTATTGAGATGGAAACAGGTACCGGTAAAACATACGTTTACTTGCGCAGCGCATTTGAACTGAATCAACGTTATGGTTTAACAAAGTTCATCATTGTTGTTCCATCTGTAGCGATTAAGGAAGGTGTTTATAAATCGCTGCAAATGACTGAAGAACATTTCAGAAAAGAATATAAAAATGTACAGTATGACTACTTTGTCTATGACTCTTCAAAACGTGAGCAAGTCAGAAACTTTGCTACCAATGATTATATTCAGATTATGGTTATCAACATTGATGCTTTCAGTAAGTCATTTGTTGATCCTGAAAAAGAGTCTACTGCTAACTTAATTCACCGTACAGACGATCGTCTAAACGGTATGAAACCCATTGAGTTCATTCAAGCGACACACCCAGTAGTGCTAATTGATGAACCTCAATCAGTAGCATCTACCGCTAATCGCAAACAAGCAATTACAAGCTTGAACCCGTTATGCACTTTCCGTTATTCAGCAACGCTAACTGAAAATTTAAATATGCTTTACAAGCTTGATTCGATTGATGCATATGAGCGTAAGTTGGTTAAACAGATTGAAGTGGCGTCGATTGAGGTTCAGGACAATCATAACCAAGCCTATATTAAGCTGATTGGTGTTGATAACAAGAAGTCGCCAATTACTGCTAAAGTTGAAATTGATGCTCAAACTAAAACTGGAAAATTGCAAGCTCGTAAAACAATAACCGTAAAAAGTGGTACTGATTTATTTGAAGCTTCAAATGGACGAAGTGTTTACGAAGGCTATGTGATTAACGACATTTATTGTGAAGAAGGCAATGAGTATATCGATTTTACCAGTCGCGATGACATCATTGAACTAGGTCAAGCTATTGGTGACGTTGACCAAGATACTTACAAGCGACTTCAAGTATCAAAAACGGTTGAAGAGCATCTTGAAAAAGAATTGAGATTTTATAAAAAAATCACTCAAGGTGTTGATGTGATGGACCACTCCAAGGTTATTAGCCAAAAAGGGATCAAGGTTCTGAGCTTGTTCTTTATTGACAAAGTCGCCAACTATCGAGGTTACTCTGTAGACGGTGTGCCTGTACAAGGTAAATTTGCACAGTGGTTTGAAGAAGAGTTTACTCAACAGCTTAGAAAGCCAAAGTATAGGATTCTTTATCCTAGTGTATGGGAGAAAAACGAAGACAAGTTCATTGTTAATGAGCAATCACTCAAAGAATTAGCCAGTTCTGTTCATAATGGCTACTTTGCACAAGACAAGAAAAAAGATTCATCTGGTAATCCTTTGTTTGCAGAGTCTAAGCTTTCAGCAAAGGGAGAAGGTGGCAAAACTGCTGCTGATGAATCTGCTTATAACTTGATTATGAAAGACAAAGAAAAGTTACTCTCAATGGAAGAGAAGTTACGTTTCATTTTTAGTCACTCGGCCCTTAAAGAGGGATGGGATAATCCTAACGTATTTCAGATCTGTACACTTAACGAAACTAATTCAGTGATGAAAAAACGTCAGGAGATTGGTCGAGGTTTGCGTTTAGCTGTCGATCAGTCTGGTGAGCGTGTACCTTATGGGTTTGAAGTTAATACGCTAACGGTTATGGCGAATGAATCTTATGAGGAGTTTGTAGCTGCACTTCAAAAAGAAATTGAAGAAGAAGAGGGTATTAAGTTTGGTGCAGTAGAAAAGCATCAATTTGCCAATATTGTGATCTATGATGAACATGATACTAAACAGTTTCTTGGTGCGAAAAAATCTGAAGATATTTATCAACACTTAATGGCTAAAGGTTACATTGATAAAAAAGGCAAAATTCAAGATTCCCTAAAAGCTGATTTAGCTGATAATACTGTGAGTTTACCTGAAAGCGTTATAGAACATTCTGAAGCAATTCTTGCGACTCTAAGTAAAGTTGCTAAAGGGTTGAGTATCAAAAAACACGAAGAAAAGAAAACAGCTAGACTACGTGAAGATAATGGTAAACAAATTGTGCTTGGTGATGATTTTAAAGCGCTTTGGGAACGTATCAAGTATAAAACTGCATATCGAGTTAATTTCAGTGTTGGTGAGCTTGTACAGAAGTGTATCAAAGAAATTAGATCGTCTGTCGCAGTAGGTAGTGCCAAGTTTGAATATAAAAAGGTGAAAGTCGCAATAACAGAGGCTGAATTGGAAACATTTGATGAACAATCAAAAATTCAATATTACCGTAATCGTAACTTTAAACTACCTGATATTGTCACCTATCTTGAATCATACACTAACCTTACCCGTAAAACCGTTGTAGACATACTGCTTGGTATTGGTGATAAATTAGAGGCGTTTAAAAATAACCCTCAAAAATTCATTGAGTTAGCTAGTGAAGTCATTCGTAAACAGATGCGTTTAGCTATTGTTGATGGCATTTCATATCATCGAATTGGAGATGATGATTTTTATGCTCAAGAGCTCTTCCAAGAGGAAGAATTAACCGGATACCTTAAGGATATGGTTGAAGCTAAAAAGTCTGTTTATGATTACATCGTTTGTGATTCGGGGACAGAGTTTGAATTTGCTGAGAAACTCGAAGAGTCGACGGATGTTAAGCTTTACGCAAAATTACCTGCTTGGTTTAAAATAGATACACCATTGGGAAGTTACAATCCTGATTGGGCTGTTTTAATAGACAAAGATGATGGTATGGGTGAACAGCTCTATTTTGTCGTTGAAACCAAATCAAGTATTTTTTCTGATGAATTACGCTCCTCAGAGCAAGCTAAAATTGATTGTGGTATTGAGCACTTTAAAGCGTTATCACAAGACAAAAACGGTAGAGCCATAGAGAACCCTGCTAAGTTTGTTAAGGCTGATAATTTTAATACTTTTGCTACATACCTAGAAGAATAACACTTCTCCTCTAACGAGATAGCTCCGGAACTGGCTATCTCGTACTTTTTACGTTTTTGAATAAGTATTCGGATAAAATCGATATGCCAATTACAGTTGAATTTTAACTCTAACTAATATTTGTCCAGAAGTGAGTTTAAATCATTATTGTATTTCCTAATAATCGGTGCACTTAAGCCTAAGACAGTTTCAAGCTTTAATGCTACTTGATGATTCTGTTTTAACGTAAACATCAAGGCTTCAACTAGGTAAAGTTTCGAACTTAATGTATGGCGACACTAGTGTCCGTCAGAAAAAAGCAAATACCAGTGTTCAGCGTCCAAAAAGGCACTTCAAATTAATAAACGCAGTGTGTCAAGCTGGTATTCTGGCGAATATAATGAGAACAAGCATATTTAGGACGTATAGTGAGTTTAAGTGCAGAGCAAGCAGCCGTAACAGAGAGCTTGAATAATCATAACCTCGTACTGGCGTTACCGGGCGCCGGCAAAACACATACGATGATTTCATTCATCAGTAATTTAGTGCAAAACCAAAATAACAAGGTGATCGCTCTTACCTTTACAAACGCAGCTGCTGAAGAAATGAGGGCAAGAGTTGGCAAACTCGTTCACGGCCAGAAACGAAAGCAAATATTTGTATCTACGTTTCATGCATTAATTTGGCAACAAACAAAAAAACATCCAAAATTCAACGGAAGAATGTTACTAACAGGCTCAAGCCATCAAAGGGTAATAGCTTTCATTATTGAGAATTACAGAAATAAATTCAACATTGCTGAACAACATAAATTTGAGTCGGAAATCACTCATAGTGAAGACGGTTCAGAGCTTGAAAAGTCTAAAAAAGAAAGCGTAACATATAGTTTTTTAAACGTTTGCCAAAAGCTAATCAAACTGTATAGCGAAACACCATTTCATGAAGATGTTGAGTTTGAATTCAGCGAAGTGTTTGAAATTGGAGGGGTAAATCACTTTTATAATTATTACCTTCAAAAGCTAGATGAACTTAAGTATTGGCCACTGGATACAATGTGCGTGGAAGTCACGCGTGCATTAATAGTGGGCGATATTGAACCAATTAACTGTACGCAAATTATAGTTGATGAGTTTCAAGATACAGATTTAGTCCAATATTCTTGGGTCAAAAGTCATGGTTTGGCTGGGGCGAAAATAACGGTTGTAGGCGATGATGACCAATCAATTTTCAGCTTCAGAGGGGCGTTAGGCGTCCATGGAATGCGAATGTTTAAAAACGATTTCAATGTGATAACGCATACGTTAAGCATGTGCTTTCGTTGTGGTTCAGAGATCTTATCTTCAGCAGGCGAGGTAATTAAGCGTAACAGCGATAGGATTAATAAAGTGATGAATTCAGGCTCGCAGATTGAAGGGGAGGTGTTTTTATTAAAATCTTCCGACCAAGAACAAGAGCTCGAACAAATAACAAACGTAATCATGAACAATGCTGGCCAATCAATTGCAGTATTAGCCAGAACCAATCAAGAATTAAATGATTTAGAAAAACACTTAAATTCTGAAGCAAATATAGAAGTTAACAGAATAAACAGCAAATCAATTTGGGAAAACGACCACCTAAAAATATTGATGCATTTTTTCTGTACTATAACTCAACTAAACCCACATAATCACCTGATCCCACTACTTGTATTTCTACAAGAATCACAATCCAATATTGTGCAAATTAAAGCGTCATTAGGAGGTGCAGGTTTTGGCCACTGCAACATAAATGAGTGGGATTTAAATGCTAATACCATCTTACTAAATCAAGTTTGCCAACAACAATGGCATCTGGCTGATTGCTCGGACAAAGAGAAAGTTATGGCTCTTATCCAGTTTGTTATCACTTCGTTTAGTGACATTTTGACAGAGAGAACGCAAAAGTTTCAGGATGTATTCGAAGAAATCCTTTGGAGTATGCCGGGTGCAACACTACTTGAAAAATTGAAATGCATAGAAGATTTTTCAAATCAAATAAAAAGGCGTGATAAGACGGATGAACTACCAGTGCTAACAACATTGCATGGTTCAAAAGGGTTGGAGTGGGATGTTGTGTGTTTGATGGGGGTAAGTGCAGACAATATACCTCACACGATGCCTGGCGTGACCATAACTCCAGCATTAACTGAAGAAGAACGAAGATTACTGTATGTTGGTATGACTCGCGCCAAGTCAAAATTATACCTTTCTTGGTTCGGTGAACAATCACGATTTATAGAACAAGCTTTTGGAATTGAAGTTTTCGAAAATTTGTGATTTACAGCATTGCAGCGAATAAATAAATGATGTAAATTTGAGTTGTAGTGTCAAGTATCACTACAACTCAATATGATGAAACACATCATAACTATAGAGCAGAAGCTCACACAACCCCAAAACATCGATGTTCATTGACATCAACCAAGCTGATTACATAATTTACTGTAACACAGCAATACCAACTAAATTCGCAACCTAAAACAACCTTGCAGACTAACTCTTGAGTTTGTAAAGGTCGGTTTAGCTTGTCAATTTTTCAATTTCCTCAATCGTTTATCCTCATCATTTTATTTTTCTACCTTTTTGGTAGTCATTTAAAATTTTAGTAAACGCATGTCAGCTCACCATGGGAAACCCGAGCGGTTAATTATTTTGCGAAGTAATTAATGACAAATTTGTAAAATTTCCTAGGAAAATTTACAAATTTACTTGTATCAACCCTTAACCAATAACCCACAAGAGAACTTTAATCCCTTTTGGACAACTTTCTCTACAACTGAGTAAATATGTAGCATTGCTATTTATTTACTATCAACTCAATCAATATTTACTCACCCACTGGGACGCATTTACTCCCATTGGGATAAGTGTGTTCCTTTTATGTCCTTGGAGGACACACTTATGGAACTTACAATCATCGCTTTACTTATAATACCAGCAATCATCATTCATAAAATCATCGTTCAACCACTTCTATGGGTAGTTGCGCGTTAATTTGAATCATGAAGCTAACACCAAGGCTTACCCGTTTGGGTAACCTTTTTGTTGGCCTCTTCAAATCTTCTTTGCGAGGAAGATTTGGTGAGGCCAACAAACTTAATAAGGGTGATTAGTATGGAAATTATTATCGTTTTAGCAATGTCAGTTCCTGCGTTGATTATCAACAAAATTATTGTTCGACCATTGTTATGGACAATAAGTAACTAATCACTTTTTAGTGGCGAAGAATTTACTCTTCGGCGGAAAATTTCGCGAGTGGCGGCAATGTCGCCACTCAAAAACAAACTAATCAAATCAAAGTCGATTTTAAGTAGTCGATTTCGGTTTAAAAGGTTCCTCAATCGTTTATCCCTAATACTTAATTTTTTAAGCCTCTTTTGGCTTTGAAATTAATTTTTATATAGACGCATGTCAGCTCAACATGGGAAACCTGAGCGGCTATTATCAGAAATGAGATAGTGACCGGCATTAACAGTATTAAAGCAATACCGTTGATGTGAGAGCCATTTGGCTAACCAACCCCTCAAAGGGAGACATTCACCCATTGGGGGAACGTGTCTTTCTTTGGGTTAAACCTCTTAAAATGGAAGGACACAATATTATGAACAATCAAAATCAATCAACTCGCCAAAACACCATCATTTTCACTGGCAATGTTTCACAAGTTAAACCCATTCAGGGCGGCGCATGTGCAATATCGTTAGCGTATAACGAAGGTTCAATGGTTAATGGACAATGGGAAACTAAAGATACTTTGTTTCTCGAAGCTTATATTCCTGCAAAACTTAATTTTCAACCCAATATTGGTGACAAAATGACAGTTAACGGGTTTATGGCTTCAAACAATTACCAACCTCAAAATGGTACAAAACGTTATGGTATGAAAATTGTTGTAAATGAAGTTGTTGAATATTCTGCAAAAACAGAACGCAACACTTCTAATCAGCCTAATAACCATAACAATGCACCGCAACAGCAACATGCTCCACAAGGGCAATATGCTAATGCACCGCAACAGCAACATGCTCCACAAGGGCAATATGCTAATGCACCGCAACAGCAACATGCTCCACAAGGACATTATGCTAATGCACCGCAACAGCAATATGCTCCACAAGGGCAATATGCTAATGCACCGCAACAGCGTGCGCCACAGTACCAACATAATTCTAGACCAAACAACTCTTTCCAAAGAGGCAATGGTTTTCAGAATTAATTAAACATCAACCCAACAGGGATATCGTCCCTGCTGGGTACGCATTCCTTGTTTAACTTTAAGGAATGCTTATGATAAAAAAATTATTCAACATCATTACTCAGGAGGAATTATTCAGCATTAGTTTGATCGGCTTTAGCACTGCATTGCAAATGAAACCAAGTTACTTGCAATTTGCCTTGTATCTACTTTTTATTTTTTCATTTTTGGCTTATTTACACAGTCAATTAATGGCATATAAAAAGAATGCGAAGAGTCTTATCATCTTTGTTTTTGACTTCATGCGTGCAATCTCATTGCCTGTAGGTCTGGCCTTTATTGGCATGGCGTACAGCTATCAAACGTTTTGGCTTACTTTTTTTGGTGTAAGTTTTATGATCGTTTATAGCGCAATAGCTTGGGCGTTTGCGAATGTTAAAGGCGAAGAGTAATTGATTGAAATTCAGACAGTGTTAGAATGTATGCATGGAGTTTTAAACATGAATCCGAGTATTATGATCACAGAAACAGTCAGCTATTGGATGCCTTTTGTCTCTATTGGAATCGTCATTGTTGGAGGCTTGTGTATGGGGATTTACCATATCGCGACCTTTAATAGTTACAAAGCCAAGCAGAAACACAAAGAACACCAATAGAAAAATTTTGCTCAACAACCCATGAGGGACACAACCCTCAAGGGATAGTGTTCCTCTAAATTTAGGAGAACACAATGAGTAACAAAACCCTATCTTCTCAAGCGGCATACTATCGTCGTCGCAAGCAGAAAATTTTAAAAAAACTTATACAAATTCGAGACTCAGATGTAGTTGATGAGAAGTTTCTTAAAACTTCACGCCGCCTATCTAGAACTGACTCAGAAATGAGTCAATTGATGAATTTATGTAAGTAAACCCCATTTAAATATTTACTACCCAAGCGGGAACATCACCCGCATGGGATTGGTGTTTCTCGCGTTCCTGGAGGACACATCAATGCGTAAATCTAAAATCAATCATCAGGCGCAACCGTTTTGGTCGCTTCCTGAAACAATCCATCACACACTAGACAGAGACATTGTTGATTCGATTCGTCGAGGCAATGAGAAATGTTCTGCAATGATGATGATGGATCCACATTTTGAACATAAAACTAATCAGTATCACATAGCGTGGACTCAAAACGACATTGATATGCTTCTAGAAGGCATGTTGATTAGAAGTTTAGAGATCCTTCGAAATGCTAATCCTGAGAACGAGTTGTTTAAGGAAGAAATTATGTGGCAATCGACACCTCAGTTTGCTGAGGTATGTAGACATGCCGGATATAACCCTAGAATAATTCGTGAAGAAGTAAAAAACATCATGACTAAATACGGGAAGCAGGTTGAAGTTGACCAGCTTGATGAATTTGTGCATTGGTGTAATTTTTTTGGCGAAATGTTCAAAGATAAAGTAGGCGTTAAGGTTGTAAAGCAAGGTTTGATGAAGATACTTGTTGAGCATATCAACGGGGATTACGAACTTACTACAATTTTAAAGCAAATAGGCGAACTGATGGATGATCTCTATCTTGCAGGCGTCACAACAAGGGATGTAATGAGTGAATATTTAGCAAACGCTATCAATTCTTAATACATCACAAATTAAATAACCCAAATGGGACACACCACTCCCATTGGGGAAGGTGTGTCCACTATCAGTCCTTGGAGGACACACTATGTCAGCTTTAGCAATTAACTCAACCACTGCAATTGATTATACCGAAATGGAAAAAGTACCTGCTCATGTGGTTTTTCCTGAGCTATTTGAACCATCTACGGTAATGATCCAACGTAGGAAGCACCGTCATTCTGATTGTATTGCATCTAATCCGATGTATATACCAGATATAGATGTAGGTAAGCTTGCTTTAGTATGGATTATGGCACCACATCAATTGTTAGCTCTAGGTTTGCAAGGACATACCGGCACCGGTAAAACGGAATTGGCTTTGTATTTAGCAGACAGATTAAATCTACCTATTTATATTGTGAAAATTCATGCTCGCATGAATCCACAAGATATTGAGGGTAGCTATGTATTAGACTCGGAAAACAACCAAACCATAACACGAAAAGAATATGGTCCTGCTGCAAAAGCCTACCGAAATGGCGGCATTTTGTTGATGGATGAATTCGATAAAGCCAGCGGTGAACTAACATCAGCAATGCATTTGCTGGTGGAAGGTAAGCCATGGCCGTTGGAAATGTTCAAGGAAACCATAATGAAGCACCCACAGTGTTTTATTATCGGTACAGCAAATACTTATGGCACTGGTCATGATGAACGTTACATTACATCTAACCAGATGGATCAAGCATTCCTAAGTCGCTTTATGTGGCTTGAGACGCAGTATCCAAATGTCATACAAGAGTCAAAAATTCTTGAAAAATTTGCTCCGAGATTACCTAGACATCTACGAAACGATATCATTAAGCTTGCAAATGCTTTCAGAGACGCAGCTCTTGGTCCGAATCGTGATGGTAATATCGATGATCCTATTCAATGTATATTTTCAACTCGAGTTATGATTGCTTGGGCGTATTACATCCAAACTTTTGGTGTTTTTCGCACATTAAAACAATCACTTGATGCTGTATTTCTTAAGTCAGTTAGTCGTGATGATGCTGAAATCGCAAATGATATTGTCACCAAAGTCTTTGGTGATGATATTAATAAACCGTTAAAAAGCCTGCTTGAAAAAAAGTAGTAAAACCTTCAATAAACGCATCCTTAGACACAATACCAAATGGTACTGTGTTTGAGGCGTTTAATATTTCATCAGAACATTGGGATGGCAGCTCAAAATGGGCCGCTATTTCTATTGATGGAATGTTTATTATTGAAGGTTCGGTAAACGAGGATCGCACGCTGAACGTTAATGGAATAGTTGAATCAAAATCCAATGTTAATATCGGGTTAAGAAGCAGCTGTAGACATATCATATGTCAAACCATTGATGGTGAAAAAACGTTTGATTTTGCTCATTATCGTGCAAGTCAAATTACAGTAGAACACACAAAACTCAGTTTTTTGCTTTATACCCATGCATCAGGAAAAAAATGGGCAATTGCGGAAAACCATACCAAAGTAGTTGTTTTGTTTAAGAATGACCAAACTCAAGGGCGCTGGGTTCTTTATGAGAACGAACACATTGATTTGACGAGTCAAGATGGAATATCTGAACGAATCAAAGTGATCAAAAGCAAACTTAATAAAGGTTATAATTTAGACGGACTTTGTACCTACGAAGGTATTATTAAACAATAACTTAAACCCCATAAGGGATACACTCTTCCCTTTGGGTAGATGTATCCCTTTTTTACGTCCTTGGAGGACAAAATTATGGCTACATCTACAAAATCAAACAATGCTGCAACAGCAACTACATCTGAGCTATGTTCGCGTTTAACTCAACTTGAGCAAGGAGTTTGTGTTGTTAACGTCATAACCATGGCGGCTTGTGGGGAGAAATCTCTACCTAAAGTAAAAGTAGAATTGGATGGAAAACTACAGGATTCAGACTCTATCAAAGGGTCAAAGATTCGCTGGTTTCCAAAAGAGCCACTTAACTTTACAAGCAAAACAAAACAAAGTATTTCAAGAGTTTTAAACTCATACGGAGTCCGTTGGGGAGATATGACAATCGTTCCTTTAGCACGATTGGAAGAACTTCAAAACGAGATTGCTTCAATTGAAGTTGATTGGGCAATTGCGTTAAAGGACATGCTCGACAATTACGATACGCTTGTCAGTGATTGGCAAATGTCTAACTTGGATGTTGCAGATATTATGCGACGTTACACGATGGACAAGCTAGAGTTTGGTGGCAGATTTAAAATGAAAATGTTACCACCGGTAGCATTTTCACCCTTGATCCAAGAAGGGGATAATGAATCTGCTGAAGAATTAGCTGATGATATTTTGAGTAATTTGTATGATGAAGTGGCAAAGATGGCGAGTGATATTTATGACAAATCATTCTTTGTAGCTGATGCAAACGGACGTAAAGTCGCAAGAACCAAAGCTAACAGAAGGATAAAAGACTCCTTTAAGCGCTTAATCCAAAAGCTAGAAGGGTTATCTTTTCTTGATAGTAATATCGAGAAGGTGGTATCTCAAACAAACGTGGTACTTGATTCAATGCCTTTAACTGGTTGGATTGAAGGTGCCAATTTGTCAAATTTAGCTAGATGGACCTTGGTAATGTCGAATCCCGATATGCTTCGTAATCATGCTTCTGATAGCTTTACATTAGAGGTTGAACCTGAAGTTATTGAAGATGATTTTGGCATTCTTGGGGAAACTGAATCTTCAAATTTAGATGAAGATTTGAGTGTTTTTGAGACTGAGTTCCAACAAGTCAATAGTCCTGAAGTAGTTACGGAAGTAGCCACGTCATTTGGAATTGATGATTTAAACCAAGAGCCCGACCAATTAGGTTTCGGTCTTGGATTTTAACCAACCCCATAGGGAGGACACATATCCCTATGGGATTTGTGTCCTCTAAACAAGAGTCTGGAGGACACAATGTCAAAATCTGACAAAACAAAACTTCTTAGGAAGTATAAAAATTTAAGCCGCGTGCTTACAGCACAAAGTAACATTGAAATAACTTTTAGTGGTACACAGGCTTATCACATCGCTGGGAAAATTAATCTGCCGGTTGGAGATTTTAGTGATGATGATTTTATCACTATGTCTATGGGTTTTTGTGATCATGAACTTGGCCATGAAAACTATACCGACAACAATTGGTACCAACTTGCAAGCAATAAAAGTTCGTATCTAAAAGATCTGCTTAACGCGCTTGATGATTTTCATCAAGAACGTAGATTGATGAATGATTTCCGTGGAACAACAATATCGTTAAGAAAGCTCGTAGAACTTTGTAAAGTAAAAGGGCTTTTTTGCGTATTACAAGACGATGCACCGTTGCCTGCTTATATCCAAGCCTGGGTATTGTATAAAGCCAGAAGCCATTTAGGACAGCCTTTATCAGATTTTTTCAATGAAACTGATAAACAGGTGTTACTGAAGTTTGGTCAAGGTTTTTATGACAATATTCATTCTTTGCTTACCCCTCAAGTATTAGACAGCTTAGTAACAACAGAATATTGTTATGAAACTGCAGATAAGATATTTGAGTTGTTAGTGGAATGGTTAAAGGATAATCAGAAAAAGCCTGACGATAGCGAATCAGACGATAGCGATTCAGACGATAGCGACTCAGATGATAGCGATTCAGACGATAGCGATTCAGACGATAGCGACTCAGATGATAGCGATTCAGACGATAGCGATTCAGATGATAGCAATTCAGATGATAGCAATTCAGATGATAGCAATTCAGATGATAGCAATTCAGATGATAGCAATTCAGATGATAGCAATTCAGATGATAGCAATTCAGACGATAGCGATTCAGACGATAGCGACTCAGATGATAGCGACTCAGATGATAGCGACTCAGATGATAGCGACTCAGATGATAGCAGCCGTCAAGGTGGATCAAACGGTTCATCAAGCACTTCAAATCAACCTACTATGCAGCCAAGCCAAGAGGAAATCGATTCAATTATTCAGAAGTTAGATGAATATGAAGACGATTTTCATCAGAAATTAATTTCTGAAATTGAAAGCATGGCCGCTGACCATACAGAAGGAAATTTAATAAGCTTACCACTGTCTAACGAGAAAATTGATACTCCATTAAGTGCAAATTGTCTAATAGACAGTAACTTACGAGGTGTCATTTCAAAGTTAAAAAACCCACTAAAACGGCTATTCCATGACCAAAACTTTGTTAATCATTCTCTACACAATCGAGGTAAATCGATAAATTCTGGCCGTTTGGCTGGAGTTGCTATCGGTAATACTAAGGTGTTTGAATCACAGACGATACATCGTTCGCCCAATGCTGCTATAGCATTGTTGATCGATAAGTCTGGTTCAATGTCTGATAGAGATATGAGGATGGCTAACAATGTAGCATATGCGTTAAGCACTGCATTAGATGGTATTCATGGCGTGGAGTCATTGGTTGCTTATTATCCCGAAAGGTCATCGTATGAGGACAAAATGGCGATAGTAAAAGGATTTGAAGAAAAAAAGCCCATGGAATCTTTTAATATAAGTTCTTGCGGCGGAACACCAACAGCTGAAGCAATTCAATCTACAACAGCTATTTTAATGAGTCGTGCTGAACCAAGGAAATTACTATTTGTAGTGACCGACGGTGATCCTAACAGCGCTGGCGAGACTGTAGCTGCAATAGAGGATGCACAAGCATTAGGTATTAAAGTATTCGGTATAGGTATTCACAGAGAAGTACGCGGGTTCAGTAACACCGATTTTAAGGTGATCAATTCAATCAGCGAGCTTGTGAATGCATTAACTGTAGGACTTAAACACGCTTTCAAATAGCGTTAATTAATTCAATAACCCAAAGGGTACACATTCCCTTTGGGGAATAGTGTGCCAAATAATTGCCTTGGAGGGCACACTATGAACGTAATTATCAAAGAAAAAAGAGCGAGTGGTTTGAATGCTATTTATGCAATACGTAATGGCAAAAAGGTACTGATAGGGGCTACATGGGTAATGAAGCCGCTTCTAAATAGGTAAATCTGAGTGCGATCTAGTAATAGGTCGCCCTTTCTACTTGTTTGCGGAAACCACCAAAGTTTCTTCTAACAAGGGGGCTTTGGGGTTTCCGTAGGCAATATTTAGGAGAATTATCATGTACCAAGCCACTCACTCAAAAATAAAGAAAGTAAAAGCACTTGTTGACCAACAAGGCGGTTGGAGAAATATATTTGAACAATTTAGCGGTTTAAAAACGGCAATTGACAGATATCCAGCACAAACACCATGCCCTAAAACGGGTCAAGGCTCTACGGTGTTTCGTCTTGTAAATGGTTGGGAGCAAACAGGGCAAGCTTTTCACAATCACGTTGGAAAATTAACCGATGGACTTAATGTAATCGCATTTTACTGCAACTGCTCGATTAAAGAGGCTGCAGATGAAGTGTTAAGGATTACAGGCGGGGATTATAAAACTGTCAGCTATCGTGAAGTTTCAGCGCAATTAAACCGAGAACAAGTTCAACGTTCTGAATATTGTAATAAAGAGAAGAAAGAACAGCGATTAAGGGCATTACAGCGTGTGTATCAAGAAGCGATACCTGCTTACAAGTCTGAGATAGCGATGAATTACTTGAAAAGTCGAGGTCTGACGTTAACAAGTGAGGATGTTCGAAAATTTTCTTCGACATTAGGTTTCCACCCTGGACTTAAATATTACTGTTTAGAGAAGAAGGCGTTTATCGGTACCTTTCCAGCATTGCTTGGTATTTTCAAAAGCAAGGATGGGTCAAATTTAACAATCCATCGTATTTACCTTAAACCAGACGGAAGCGGTAAAGCTGAAGTAAGTAACCCTAAGAAATTAATGAGCCCGCCCGATTATATGGGAGGTGGCGCATTTCGACTTGGGGAGCCTATGCAGCTGATGTGTGGTGGTAAATACATAGGGGTGACTGAGGGCATAGAAACGGCTTTATCGCTTTTTAATGCAAACGGTTTACCTTGTTGGTCGTTATATAGTGACACTGTACTTGCTTTGTTCGAGCCAGAATCCGACATTACACATGTTGGAATTTGGGCCGATAGAGAACCAAGTGGCGCGGGACTATTATCAGCTCAGAAGTTGATGAAAAAACTAAGTGACAAAGGGCTTAAATGTCATATTTACTACCCGGAAACACTTAACACGGAAAAAGAAGATTGGCTGGATGTATTCAATACAAATCCATCGCTAATTAACGGCTATAAGGCCATATGAATGCTCTGTTGCACAGTCCCGAATGGGACTGTGTGGCTGGGTTATTCATCACAAAGGACATTGAGTAGGTGTGCTTTGTGATGAATAACCTTACTTAACTTAAGTGGAGATAATGACTATGGCTAACTATGAATACGTACAAGGGATCTTTGATTGTGCATCGAGTATTTTAACTATTGGGTCAAATAAAGCGTTCAAAATTGCTGAAGATTTATCAGTAATGGATAGCGATGAAAGATTGACTAAGTTAACGACTTGGGCTCGTCAGAGGTCTTTAATAACGGCTAATGGTGTTATAGCTGAAATTTGACTGTGAGAGGCGGTTAAGTAGACCGCCTCATAAACCTAAATTGATTTTTATTTTTGAGTCGATTTAGGTTTATGAGTTCCTCAATCGTTTATCCCTATCCATAACCTTTTTAAGCCTTTTTTGGCTTTGAATGTTATTGATATATAGACGCATGTCAGCTCAACATGGGAAACCCGAGCGGCTATTTATCAGCAATGAGAATAGTGACCGGCATTAACAGTATTAAAGCAATACCGTTGATGTGAGAGCCTATTGGCTAACTAACCCCACAGGGAGACATTCTTCCTATGGAGCGTGTCTTTCTTTATTCATTTGGAGGACACATGATAACCATTCATCCCAACACACTATTAAAAGATCTCAATGACACATTTAGCTTTAGCTGTAAAAGTGGATTTTGCGGTCAGTGTAAATCAACATTAATCAGTGGAAAGGTTTTGTTGACTCAGACTCCAATAGCAATATTGGCTGATGATGAGATTTTGCCTTGCTGCTGTAAATCTGTAACTACTTTGTTGATTAAAGCGTGAGGTCAGCATGGATAATATTATTATTGATAACGTGTTGATCGTGGCTCAGATTACAGCTCTTGGGAACATTCTAACTGCTGCGGTGCCGTCTTTAGTCACATATTTGTTAGGCCGTAAGGTCTTTAATCAAAGAAAGTTACAGGAAAAATTGAATATTGCTTTGACTGATCTTCAATACATGCTGATGGTAGAAGAATTACACTGCCGAGAGCATTTATCTGATGTTGGCCAAACCAAAAGACAAACTATCAGGAATTGCGTAAAAAATGAAAGCAATCTTTCCTGGAGTGGGAAGTTTACTTTGTCCCGTATAAATAAAGAGTTAACGAGAAATTGTTCATTAACGAACGGTAACAAGTTAACCAGACCATCTAGGTATTATTCTAGATATTAATAACCCCATTAGGGCATATCACCCTATTGGGTTGGTGTGTCCTTTACATTCGGAGAGACACACTATGAATAACAACCTAATACATCTAATCCCACTTCACATAAAAAGCCTTGATGCTCAATTGCGAGCATGTACCGGTGATGGTTTCGGCTATTCGTCATTTCATAACGAGGACGATGAAGCAAAACTAGAGCCCGCAGGCGTTTTGGTACACAAGTCTACAGGCCTTAAGTTTAAAGTTCCGCTACCAACCTATACGTTGGAACAGTATGAAAAGCAGCAGAGTATTGGTGTTTGGACCACTGAGCGTTACGACATTGAGGACTGGCATGATATCCGCCAAAAGTTCATGGGTAAAAGAACCATGATGCAAAGAGAAGTAGGTAAAACTCGGCTTTTAATTGAAGACATCCATTTTACTATTATTTAGTAAATCAACCTAACCCCACTAGGGCATATCACCCTATTGGGCTGGTGTGTCCTTTAAAAGTTTGGAGCGACACATTATGTTAGATGTAAAAACAATCATTTCAAAAATGCAGAAGATTTCTGAGGAAAAACAATGGCCGACAAGTAACGCCGATTCTTTAACTCATGATGAATTACTGCTAGAAAAAGATTTTGTAGAGCATCCAAATCGCGAATATATTTGGATATTACATGCTGATGGTACTTGTTTAATACCTCTGTACCAGGGCGTTGATCCTGTCTATGTCAAATATTGGCCGAACAACTATTACTATCATGTAGTAGAAGACAAGTTAAATTCAATACCAGAGTCAATGGCAGAAAGTTTGATCTGCGAGCCACCATTCAATATTGTCAGCTGCACGTCACTATCGGCATTGGTTGATAAAATGAATAGCTTGCTGAATGAACCAGCTTCACAGAATGTCATTTTTGATATTGATAACCAAAGAACTACAGAAGCTTCTTGGTCGCAATGGAGAAATGCTTTTGAGTGTTGCGGAAATACATTGATGGTTGAATTTATGGATAAAGTAAAGGAACACGCTGCAAAATTAACAAAGCTACGTTTAGTGGCTTAACAAACCTACCCAATGGGTACAATCTTCCCATTGGGAGTATTGTGCCTTCGACGTCTTTGGAGGACGCAATATGTTAACTCAATACCAAATCAACAAAGAAAATGAATATCAGCAGTTTAAATCTGAATTATTGACAGAATCAACATTACCTTGTGATTTTAAGGTTGGTGATTTTGTTACGTTCACGAATGAGTATGGTGTATTTTTTCGAAAACCCAAAAAAGTAATTGGCTTTGCCGGGCAATGTGATTTGCCTGATCGATTTATCTTTACCGAAAGTGATGCATATTGGTTTCCAAAAAAACCAGACCAGTTAAACAAGGTTGAAACAACCGATACAGGATGTTTAATTGTCCGTGAGGTAACTCAAAAATGTTTATATGGATTTGAAATGGAATTACTCGAGGCTCACCCGAATTGGGCCAGATTAATTCAGGAGGACGACTTGCATTGCGTTTGGAGGAACAAAGTTACGATGGAGCTGGTCACATATTGTGAAGGCGATGTCATTTGGGCAACTGCGTTAGATATGGATATGCTTTTCAGTGAATCTGCGAGGGTAATCATTTTCACCCTTGATAACATGTAAAAAAATCACATAAATAGATTAACTACCCATAGGGAACACAATCCTTATGGGACTGTGTTCCTCAAATTTGGAGAACACAGATGAACAATCAAAAAATTCAAGAGTATTCAGCTTATTTAAACGATTTGCTTGCGGGCAAAATTACGGCTAGCGCCATCGTTGGGAAGGGTTATGTTAACCCGAAATCGGTAGCAAGTGCTTGGCTTCGAATGAACATACACAATATGACAAACCCAAAGTCTGTCATTGATTATGTTTGTGTCACGAAGTCAGGAAAAGCCTTTGCAACTGAAAATAAAGCGATGATGTCTAGTGTGTATAAGACATTACAAGCAGGTCAGTTTAAAGCAATAAACAATGCGAAAGTAGTAGATTTTGGTGTGATGACCGCTCCCGGTGGTGATGGCTTCATGATTTACGCATGTTTAAATTAATCAAATACTCAACATAGTTTTATCACCATACCCCAGCAGGGACACACCCTGTTGGGATGTGATCTCTGCGAATTGGAGAACACAAATAATGATAATTCCCACGCTATCAGAAAATGCTCATATGGCACTGGCACAACTTGCTGGTGGTTCCCGCGTTACTCGTGTTCATACACAGTGGCAAAAAGGAAACTCACTCACAAACGTCGTCACTTATGGGATTAAAGACAAGCTCACAGTAATGCACATCCTACGAACAGGAAGAGAGTGTATTGCATATGAAGTTAAACATTTAGATCGTTATTCATTGAGTGAAGCGATCCAGCAAGCTCGTGAAATTCTAGATGAAATTTAATTGCGCTGTACAGATTTTAAATCAACAACAACCAAAAATCATAGGCGGAAATCAGTGATTATTACTCGACCTATAAATCCTCGGGAACCCGATTTATTAATTGGGTTTGAATGCTTAGCGCTTATTATCCACGATTTAGATGGGAATGAAGTTGCTACAGTATCAGCCCCGAGCGGCCGGTGGACACATGATGCATTAGAGTCATTAGATCTCTATGCATACAGTCCATTCGGCTGGGATGCTTACCTGGCAACAAATTGGGTAGGCAGCTCAGAAGTCTAAACCAAAAATCCACGCATTGCGTGGATTTTTTTTTGCTTTTTAGATGTGTCGAAAGGACATGTTAGTTAATTTGAAGTATAAACAGAAAATGAAGAGTCAGTGGAAATTCGATATTAACTCATTCTAATGGTGTAAAAATGATAGCTGAAGATGCGTTATGTCAAGTATGTGAGTTAAACGATTTACCTTTTACATTCAACGATATATTACAAAAAGGCGAGAGTGTAATTGAAAAACTCGAAACAACTCCCGATGAAGAACAAGTACCATTGACATCATATGAACCCTTTTTTACTGAATGCTCAAGTCATGATTGTTGCAGAACATCATTGAGAATTAAACACTCGGTTATTCCATCAATGAACCAATTGCTGGTTGGATTTCTGGTGATATAGTTAGGGCAATAGATAAAATTCATTTACAACAATCTTTGATAGCGACTCTAAGAAAGGAAACAGCATGATTGAAGCAACGGTAACTTGTGAAGTATGCCACGTTAAAACGGTGTTCAAATGCAAGAGCATAGATGATTTGAAGGGGGAAATTGCCGCTGATGCGATTCTAATGTACCCCTCTGGTTTTTATTGCACTACATGCACCTACGGCTCACCCGAAGAATTAGAAGAGCTATACAAGGACGCTTACTAAGACCGAAGCTATTGGTGATGGTTTGAGTTATGGATATGGCTATTCATACACTGGTAGCCTTATTGTCATAGCAAGAAAAGTAAGTTAAACCGTTTTCAGAGTCAAACTCGAAGTGACAAGCACCTTCAATTTCTTCAACACTCCCTTATTAATTACGCGTTTTCCCGTTCAAAGTCCAAATCGGCACCTGAAACTAGCAAAACTGGTGACTTTGCTTGATATCATAAAGGTATTAAAAATCATAATTCACACATGAACTGAATATGAGATATTGAGACTTTTGTCTCTATTTAAATTGGAGGTAATGATGAAAGAACTGCACAAGGTAAGATTGGGATACGTTGATACTACATGGTTAAAATCTTTCGTTAAGGACATGCGCAAAGAAGCCAGACACATTAAAAATCAACCAACATTAGAAAAACTTAAAACCCAGTTTAGAACTATTGCATTTATAGCTCAATCACTAAGAATCACTAACAAAAGAATTCATACTTTGATTGATGCTTGGGAAGTCGGCTTAATGGCTTCATTAAATGACAATTATGAATATCCTCTGGTACTTCGCCAAGAAAGCTGTGAGCCGAACGTTGATAGAGAAGACTTGCTTTACCTATCCGTCTTGATTGACGAAAAAATAGGAAATTTTGAAGACAGAGCAAGTGTTTATTTTTTTACAGTTAAATTAATGAAAATGTACTGTGTACCTCCCTGTATGCCGCCAGGTTACGTCGTGAGGGATGCGATCTGTTTCAACCCAGGTGATATAGCAGATGTGTTACCTTTTTTTACTGAGCTATTAATCAGTGAAAAGCAAACAAATCTGATGCGGTTATTGGCAATGGCTGGTGTCGAAATGAATGATAGTCTATCTGTTGCTGATAAGGATGCGCTGTTTGAAAAGATCTCTAGTATGCAGCCTCATAATTTGTTAAACCTTTACTATTTGATTCTGTTTAACACTGAATTGAATGTAAACGGCGCAGTGAAAGATTTACTCATTGAGCAAGATTGGTTTATTACTGAGTTGATTTCGGATATCCGTGAAATGATCATTGAAATAACACCTGAAGAGAGAGCGAATGGCTTGCAGTTTCTTCACCGCGAATTTAATTGGAAAAACGAAGGCGAACTAATTGATTTTATGATATTTGTACGATTGTCATTTAATCTCTATTCCTTAGAAAAAGAAAAATCTCACTGGTTAAAAGAAATCGAATACATCAACGATGAACACGATGAAGTTAACAGTGAGCTCAATGAATTTTTATTAGAAACACTAAAAAGGGACTAAGAGATACCTCAACTTATAAATGAAGCATATTCGTTAAAAGAATAGCTACTGGAGTTGGTGAGCAAAAGTTAAAAGAGGTTACGATCAAT
>NZ_JCAYNT010000027.1:0-53218 GCF_059758095.1 Shewanella sp. MF05913 | reverse complement strand
TTTCAAGGAGCTTTCTAATGACGGCTTGCTTATGCTCTTCTGGATAATGCTTCATTCATAACAAACTTACCGCTCCCTGTTTTATTTTTATGAAAAACTGAGGCGACAACTATCCTGACACAGGGGGCAATCGAGATATCTTTATCATCACCGAGGAAGATCTTACTTTCCTTGAAAGAATAGACCCAGAAAGAAATTGGAGAGATATAAATGATAACTTTTGTGTTTCTCAGGAATGGCACTTTACTTCTCACCAATATAGACGCTCATTGGCTGTATACGCAGCTCAAAGTGGATTAGTATCAATGGGCTCTCTTCAGCAACAGCTAAAGCATTTACTCAAAGAGGTTACCTTTTACTATGCTAATGGTGCAGAAAACTCTTCAGGACTATTTAGCCTTGGTGATAAACATATTGCAAAAGTATAGGCACTTAATAAGCCTCTTGCCGATTTTACTGCTCAAGCAATCAATATCTTATTCGACAAAGAACCACTACTTGGGCCTCTCGGGTTATCTCTTGATAAAAAAGGAGAAAAAGGACATACAAAAGAAGAACAAAACTCTATTTTATTAGAGAATAGAGCGCAAACAATGAAGAAATTTAAAACAGGACAACTAGCATATAAAGAGACTGCATTAGGTGGTTGTGCATCAACCCACCCTTGTGACTCCTTTCTAACACGCAGTTTCATATCCTGCCTCACCTGTGAACAAGCAGCTATCAAACCTTCAAAATTGAAAGAGGGGTGAGATCGCGAACGTTTTTTAAACAAAATACGCTATCGATTAAATCTTATTTGACCTAATACAGCGTTCGTGATCTTATACTCTCTTTTCAGGAGTATAAGCATGTATATCGAAGCCTTCACAAGCCACTTTAGTCACATCATCGACCAGCGCCAAACGGCCAAGGTACCATCCTTTAGAGGATATCTTATTTGTGAGCTTATGTGCCGTCATCGCAGGCGCTGAGGGTTGGGCAGATATACATTGTTATGCTGATGGTCATCTAGCGTGGTTTCAAAAGCACGGTTACTTAAAGGAAGGTGTACCTGCTGATGATACGATTGCTCGAATTATTTCTCGTATTGACCCAGATGAGTTTAGTGCATGTTTCATGCAATGGATGCAAGCCGTCCATAGTGCAAGTGATGGCCAACTTATTGCGATAGATGGAAAAACGTTAAAGCGTTCTTATCATCGTAATGACCGTTTATCAACGATACACATGGTCAACGCATTTGCTTGCGAAAATAAGTTAGTGCTGGGTCAGTTAAAGACCAGTGACAAATCTAACGAAATCACCGCCATTCCTGATTTGCTGCAACTCTTAGATATAAGAGAAAAACTTGTTTCCATCGATGCAATGGGATGTCAGAAGTCAATCGCCGCACAAATAGTTAAGCAAGATGGTGATTATCTACTTGCTGTAAAATCGAATCAAAAATCATTGCATGACGCGATAATGTCGGCTTTTTCCTCAGTCCGCAAAGCCCCTTTATCACCGCTAGCTATCGAGAACAAACACGGTAGAGTTGAAGCGCGAGCTTATCATGTACTTAGTGCAAATGAGCTTGAAGGTGACTTTAGTGAATGGCAGGGTTTACATTCAATTGGCATGGCGATGAGCTATAGACATTGCAATGGTAAGGGGGCATTAACCTATCGATACTATATAAGTTCGGCAGAATTACCAGAGCAGAAATTTGCAGATGCAGTGCGCTCTCACTGGTTTATCGAAAACAGTTTACACTGGGTTTTGGATGCTTCAATGGGTGAAGACCATTGCCAGATTTATCAAAATCATGCAGCAGAGAATTGGTCATTATTACGCAAACTATCGTTAAATATGCTCCGCTCAGAATCATCTAAGGGAAGTATCCCGATGAAACAAAAACGAGCATGGATGAAACCTGAGTATTTAGAAGAAGTGTTAAGGGCAGGATTTACCAGTTTGCTTGAAATTTAATCACTCATGCGGTCGCCCTGGGGATTACCGGATTAGTATTTTACAAAGGGAGGCGGCGGAATTAAATCCAAACTCTATAGAATACTATTCAGAAAAAGCTGATTTAGATGCATTACTTAAATTTGCCCAAAAAAATAATGTGAGGTTAACCAAATGAGCGCATTAGATAACTATTATTCAGCACTAGAAAGGCTAATAAACAATAAACCAAATGTTTTGAAAAATGGAGAATACAAAATCACTCAAAACTCGGTATGTTTAGAAGCTGGTGTAGGAATAGGAGCAATTAAACCGTCAAGAGGAAAGCATTATCAAACGCTAATTAACGAAATAAAAAAATCTGCAAAAAAATATTCCCCTCCAATGAGCAGAATTCAAAAACTGGAGCAACAACTTAAGAATAAAAAAGAAAAATTAATCATGAGTGAGGCTCTTTATCATCAGGTGCTAAACAGAGAATTAATGTTAATTCAAAGAGTAAAAGAACTTGAATCTCGCCTTTCAGAATTAATTCCAGAAGTAGTAAAACCTATCAGGTAATTTGAACCACGAAAAAAGTTACTTTATATTAAGGTAGAATATCTTGACATCGCACTCTAGCGCTTCAGACAGTTTGTATATCTTTTCGAATGTAGTGGTTTAGCAAAATTGGCCACTACTTTGTCGTCAATTGATGTGTTTGGCATAGAATACGTTATCAGAAAGTTCAGCTGTACTTGTTCATCGTAACTCGGAATTGTCCATTTTCAAGTTAGCGTGGCCGTTATACAGAAAATAGCCAACTTAATATCGACAACAACCGTGCAGAGCGGGCTGTGAAACCGTTTGTGATAGGGCGCAAAAACTGACTGTTTAACCACAACCACCGTGGCGCAGAGGCGAGTGCTATTTTGTACAGTATCATAGAAACGGCCAAAGCGAATGAATTCACCCCCGTCCGATTACATCGAACACTGCTTAGAGCAACTATCAAACCCTAATTGTGACCTCAACAGCCTCTTACCCTGGCAGGTTAAACTAGGCAAGCCGTAGTTTGCCGGACGCTTACAAAGCATTGGAGGTATATCTCGGGCTGCTCAGCCTGAGTGCCAACCAAATCCTCCGGTAGGTTGCATTCTCGTTCTAGGCGGGCAAGTCATTGTCGAAGGATTCACACAAAAAATTGGTGGCAACCATGCTGAGGTTGAAGCGATTAGTGCTTATGATGCCACTACAAACAACTCAATGAGCGGCTTTAAGTTTTAGAATTACGGCCAATCCCAAGAGAGAAATCTCTTGAACTGCTCTCCTAACTCTCCAGATGCATGATGGTCAACTAGATGTTGATGGTAGCCATAAGTTTTACCAGGAGGGGCGACAGTAAAGTTATTTGCAACATATGGATTAAACAACCCTAAGTTACCAACGGTATCTATATCCGTATTAATCGTTTTCAACCATGTAACCATAACGGTCTTCGCACCTGTTCTAGCAATATATTTTCGAGCAGATTCTAAAGAGTATCCTTTGGTACAAATGTCATCTACCAATAAAACTGTTTTCCCACCTTTTACAGGAGTGTTCTTGTAAGTCGTTTTAAAGTTCTTAATTGGCAAAGCGTTTAGCTTTATAGTATTCAGTTGATTTAAATGGTCTAAAGCTACACCTTGATTTCGAGCAGTTTGAGATTTCAAAGAAGTAGTGTGACGTTCAATAAGGTTGTGCAAATATCCTTTTCGGAAACACTTACCAAATGTCATTAAATCATCATTCATCTTATCATTACCGACACCAGCCCCATGACCAGGGTAAGCAGCAATATAATCAATTTTTTTATGTATTCCAGTAAAATACATACTAGTTACTAAAGCAGAAAGCCAGAAATCTGGATGCCCTGAACCAAATTTGGCAGCAGCTCGAGCATCTTCAGAGTAAGGCTTATACTGTTGGAGATAAGTGCTAAAAGGTGCTAAGCAATAGTATTCGAAATCACCATCAATAATCTCATGACTCCAAAAGTGCTCTCGTAAACAAAGCGTGTCAATAAATCGAGCAATTTGCTTCGGTTCTGAAAACTCAAAACCATAATCAGTACCCTTGTTGTACCAAGCTGCTTTTAAAAATAAAAGACCACCATTCACCGCTGTTCGCATGTCATTTTCAGTACTACCGATGTAAAGTGCTTCGGCATCCCCCCAACCCATCTGCTTCATAACATAAGCAGTAGAAGCAGCCTGTGGCTTAGGTGGCACAGCGTTATCCAGATGACGACTAAACACCATTAACTCAGGGAATCTCCCTTTCAAAGCCGCAAACAAACACTGACCATCACCGATAGTCCACTTCTGATTAGAAAGTAAACAAGGAGTAATGCCCTTCAATTTGAAAAAGTTCATCATCAATTCAACTTGCGCAAAAATACCTTTATCGATAGTTCCTTTATTCAATAAAACATCTTCAATGCTTAAGATAACGCCTTTAAGTTTTACTGCCATACAGACTCCTAATCTAGGTCAAATGGTAACTGCTGGACAGATTCTTGGTTGACGAAGTGAAACTCATCCGAATTAAAGTTGCGTATTATGTCCATTAACACACTTCCCTCCTGTGGAATCATGAAAACTTTTCCTTTTTCATAGGATTGCACCAGAAGTAACTCGTCCTTGTTATTAGTGCTTTTAGGTAAATAGGGCATCAATAAATGACGTCCAAAATCTTTTGTATACTTGACTGTATGAGCTGTCCCGCTTTTTATTTTCCACTCGACGGGGATAACAGCATTAGCAAGACCAGCTTGTATTCTGTTGCGCCTGACAAAGTTTTCAGCGCTGTAGCTTTGCTTTAAGAGATACTCAGAAACAATAGTTCCACCTTTCTTCAAAATTTCAGCACGAACTTTATCGGAGCCTTTGGGATAATTACTATCCATACCTGTACCAAGAACCGCCACTGTAGGGACATCAAACCGCATAGATTCTACGTGAGCCTTCTGGTCTACACCTTCAGCTAAACCGCTTACAGTAACGACATCTGAGTCAGATAATGCAGATGCAATATATTTGGTAAGCCAAAGGCCATCATCAGAAGTATTTCGACTCCCAACTATAGCTACTGACGGTTTGTAGAGATTGTTGATATTTCCTTGAACAAAAAGCCACATCGGTGGATTTGTAATTGCTCTGAGTTGAGGGGGAAAAGTATCTTGTTGATTAAAAATAACACCAATCCCTTGCTTACCAATACTTGATGCCGTTTCCAAGCCTATTGACCAGTATGCGCTTTGCATACGCTCCCAACCTTCAGCCTCGCTAATATCTTCTTGAGAGTAGGTTATACCTAAGGACTGCTCAAAGTATTCAACATCTTTTGAAAACAAAAGGTCATGAAAGCTAATTCCAGCCTTGGCAAGATTATTCAGCGTATGAAAACCGACACCTTTGATTGACTGTAAAGCGTAAAACGCCACAGCCTCAACTTTCCAACGCTTATGGCTAAAATCAGTCATCTGACAAGCCTCCCATGTTTCAATCATCCTCGTAAGTTAACATACAACAGATACCGTAAAACACTAGATAATCAGATTTTTAAATCTTTTTTGTGACTAACTATCCATAAGGTTGAATTGAAAAAATTTATTAGGGTTAGGGTAAATTTTTTAAAAAGGCAAAGTGAAAAAGTTGTTTCCCCAACTTACTTTTGTCCAACCCCTACTAACTATAATCATGATGACCAAGCAACCAAAAAGTAGGTCATCATGGTCATATTAAACCGTGGGCAACGAAGTGGCGTCAAAAAGCCTTTTCGGCTTGAAGAAATTTGGCGTATTCGTACTAGACTTGAGATTGAGAGTAATTTGATGCAGTTGGCACTGCTCAATTTGGCTATTGATAGCAAACTTAGGGCGAGCGACTTATTACCTTTGAAAGTATGCGATATTGCTTCTCAAGACCGGATATTTAATCGAGTTAAGCATATCCAACAGAAGACTGACATTGAAGTTCAGTTTGAAATCACCTCAAGAACCCAACAAAGTCTGATTAAATGGATCTTGCTTGCATCGTTAAGCGCAAGCGATTTTGTTTTCCCCAGTCCTAGATTAAAGCAACAGTCGATTAGCTACTCATACTATAGATACATTGTTAGGAAATGGGCATCCGATCTGGGATTAGATCCAAACCTATATGGAACCCACTCTATGAGGCGAACCAAGGCTACTCTTGTCTATGCAAAAACAAAAAATATTCGAGCAGTTCAACTTTTACTAGGTCATTCAAAGGTAGACAATACGATAAGATATCTTGGTGTTGAATTAGAAGATGCTCTATTACTTTCAGAAAGTACAGATTGCTAATATAAAATGGCCCTACAACCTAGGGCTACTTTATCAGCAAAAGGCAACGGGTTTATTACTGGCAAATCTTTGCCCCATTATGTGTTTCAAGCCATGCTTTACATTATGGCTAGCAACTCACTATGCTATACATTACCTAATGTATTTTTAGTCGAGAAACGGTAAATGAGTAAAAAAGTTGTTGCCAGAAAAAGAGCAGGTTCAGGATACTTCCTCTTACACAGCAGAAGATTATAAACTGGGTATTGAGCTTTCAGAAGTTCAGTACAAAGCTGCATTGAAAAGAATTGAATCTATATTCGATTCAGAGCCTGGGACTCTGGAATGTAAAGAGCTTGAAAAGCTGATCTCATTTGTCGAAGCTTATGAAGACAAGTATTACCCCATCTGATTTGACTCAGCCTCCATTAAGAGTTGCTACTCGAGTGGTGTATCTAGCTTGATGATAGGTAGTTGACCAAATTTTAGTAATGCTAAATTTGACGACTTTGATAGTGCCAAGTCAGATTTTAGCAAAACGTTACTCTAATTCCCCTGGACCAATACATCCATTATCAAAGTTCGGCTCTGCAACCGCTGAGCAGCGATTAGAGTTGGCTCTTAATAAATTAAAAAGATCGTCAGCATTTAACTTAACAGATTGAATTATAAGATCTCCGTTAGATTGTACTAGCTCAAATCGAACTTCTGTCTTTGGAATTTCAGCCTTACTGAACCCGTAACCAAGCATCTCCATAGAGCCTTCATATGACTGTAGTTCAGATAACAAAGGAATAATGTCAAAAATAACAAGTTTGCTACCAGGTGGAATTAATGCGTCATTGTCATTGCGAAGACGAACTACCGTAGCCCCCGCCAAATACTCGCTATCCATCCATGATTTTGTTAATACGGCAGAAGCGTCACCTCTATTTAACACTGTTACTCTTAAAGTAGTTCCGTCAACAGATGACGTTGATATAGTTGCTTTTGATATTGGCTCATGAAACAGCCTGTACATTTCAGGTATAACAATTCCAGTGATTGATAGGATTGCAGCTATAAGGGCAAGTGATATTTGCGATCCTGAGATGTATCTGCGCCAATCTTGATACGAATTGCATTTTGAACACAGTAATGCATCTTTTGGAATCTCATGGCGACACTGACTACATAGATAAGTTTCAACATCTATCGACTGATTAATGTCAGATTTTAACTGCTTACCTTGCATTATAGCGTCCCTTCTTTTGCTGTTTTCGTGATTTTAGACAAAGATAAGCCCAAGATTTCGTTTTCATCAATGTGACATATAAGTGTTGTAAGTCAATGTATTATTAGCTATCCCCTCCAATATAGTAAAATTTAGATTTATCCTCAAATGAGTTTTAAGCCGGCTTATCGAAGTCAACCTTTGACGCCAATGAAAATTTAATTTAGTTTTTAAATTTAGTCTGGTCAGGGCAAACTTTTATAAAAAAAATCTTCCAACAGGCTTTTGTCCATTTTCAAGTTAGAGTGGCCAACACATTTCTGCCCAAAACCATTCAGAGTAAATACTCATTCATCATCAATAGTGTGAATTTGCCTTAGAAAAATTTAGTTGAAGGTGTGTAATTCGTTTCTATATCACTAAATGGTTCTACTGCATTCAAACACATGACGTTGTGATTTAATTGATGGTCTATGTAATTGCAAGAGCATGAACTATAGAGCATTATGTGTGTAAATGGTGACTCTATGTTGCATAGGTAGGCTTACACTAAAGGGCAGAATAAATGCTTGTTAAGTATTATGGTTTGGTTTTCGATAATGGAACTAATCGTTGGTCACCACGAGTAGAATTTATATCAAACGGTTTATTTCGTATGACCCAGCCTAAATATCTTAACGATAAGGGGAGTGAGGCGAGACTATGGCCGTATTTTAATCAGTTTTCACCAGCGGATTATGCATGGGCCAAAAAAGAAGATGATAAAATGCAAACCGATTCTTCCTATGTCCCATCAAATGAAGAATTAGAAAACTTCTTTCTAAAACCGTGTGGCTCTCGATATGGAGACCATTTCCCGCATATGCTAGCTCAAGAAGGCTACAATTCAATGGAAGATTATGATCGGGAGCAACTGACTCAAGCGGCTGAAAGAATCAACTCATTTTTGGTTGAGGCACTAAGTTGTCAGTTAGGGGTTTTATCTCTGTCAAAGTCGGACACAAATGAACTTATGTGGACACATTACGCTAGTGAAGGGAAAGGACTAGCTGTTACTTTCAATGAGAATCATGCGTTTTTTAATCAATTTCCCCCGAAAGATGTTAGTTACACTCCAGATAAAAGAGCTTCTCTTACATATTACAAAGGTATGATGAGAATAAATGGTGTTCCGTTGAAAAATCTCCAGGTTCCGGACTTTGTTAATCCATTAGCAGTTATGCAATCTATTAGTAGCAATGGTATTGATGTAATTAATTTTTCGGAACGGCTACTATATTCGAAAGCCAAACAATGGTCTTCTGAAGATGAAACTCGAATTGTATGCCCTCTAATATTCTGTGACGAAAAAAAAGGACCAGTTATACAACCAGACTTTGGAGTTGAATTACCTAATGAACTCTCCCTTATGCTCCAAAGTTACTCTGAAATAAACCTCAAACGAATACCGTTTGATGCCTTTGAATCTATCATTTTTGGTTACAGTATGAATGAATTTGATAAATCAACTATCAGTGAGCTGGTAAGGAAAAATGAAAACTTGTCTCACTTGAAATTGCGCGTTGCAAAACACAATATTTATGGCGACATTGAGATCAGTGATCTTGCAGTGTAACAAGATACTTTAACAGCGGAAATTCATCATATTTGAGGTATTATGTTTTATTTATTTCTTGATACTTGTGTGCTTCTCGATATTTCAACGAAAAAACAAGATCTTCCTTTAGTTTCAGCATTGGAGGAACTGGTTGCAGCAGGCATGGCAAAATTGGTTGTAACAGATCTAGTAGCTGAAGAGTACGAAAGAAATAAAGAAGATGTTGCAAATAAGACAGCAAGACGACTTTCTCAAGAGTTCAAACAAGTTAAAGATGTTGTAAGAGAGTTTGCTGGCGAGAATCAGGAGCAAACTATTGAGGTATTAAATGATATTAATGCTCGACTTCCTCTCCTGACCGATGCGAACTACACCACAATTAACAGAGTAGAAAAGCTAATAAAGTCGGCGGAACGAATTGGTATTAGTGAGCGTTCAAAAATTGCAGCAGTTCAAAGAGGTTTAGATAAAAAAGCTCCATTCCATATCAGTAAAAATTCTGTAGCTGACGCTGTAATTATTGAGCAATTTCATGAGTTTTCACTGGGTATAGAATCAACTGATAGCAGTTATTTTATCACTCATAATCACAATGACTTTTCCGCCAAAGATCATAGAAAGCCTCATGCAGACTTTGACAGAATATTTAGTGAAGAAAACGTCTGTTACTTCAACAATCTGATATCAGCAATAAATTCGATCAACGAAGATATTTTAGCAGGTCTTAAGTTTGAGTATGACTATACCGAGGAGACAAGAGGTTTACGTGAAATCCTTGATGTAATGGACGAGTTAGTAGACAAAGTTTGGTATAACCGTCATCAGAACCGAATGTGGAAAATAGAGCATGGAGAAATCGAGGTAGTTCCAGAAGGTACTGAATGCTATGGAAATGATGTGATCCACGAGCATATCCTCGATGGAGCAATAAGAGCAGCTCAAAAAGTCGAAGATAGGTACGAGGATACAGGTCCTTGGTCAGACTTCGAGTGGGGAATGATTAATGGAAAGCTATCTGCATTACGTTGGATGCTAGGTGATGAGTGGGATATGTTAGACACTTAAGTTAGGCTGCAGAGTTAACAAAGTATTTAAGGTTTCAAAATACTTTTTCTAATCTGATAGAAATGATTTAGGACAATCCCCTAAATCGTTTTTGTCCATTTTCAAGTTAGCATGGTCAGCACATTTCTGCCCCATTCGGTGTTAGAAAAATCCAATTTAAACTTTGTTTGAACATCGTTACCGCTAACTTATGAAAACACCATCTTGAGGTAAATCTATTTACGATTAACATCAAAAATTTTTTCGATGTTTCGATACCAAACTGTTTTTTTGTACAGTTATAATTCATATTCGTTAAAAAAACAGTGTTGTTTCTCGTTATGTAATTGCGAAAACCCTCGGATGTACCTAAAGAATAATGTTGTGGAGCGATTTTTTGGTAGTTTGAAACACGATTGGTTATTAAAAGTACCACAGCCAACTCGTCAACATATGGTAACCGTCTAGCGAACCACACCTCGCATCGTTAATCTGCCTATTTGAAAATACCTGCTCAATGATAATT
Source organism: Shewanella sp. MF05913 (assembly GCF_059758095.1). Classification (NCBI taxonomy): domain Bacteria; kingdom Pseudomonadati; phylum Pseudomonadota; class Gammaproteobacteria; order Alteromonadales; family Shewanellaceae; genus Shewanella; species Shewanella sp. MF05913. The sequence continues at coordinate 42,558 of NZ_JCAYNT010000027.1, read as the reverse complement.
TGGAGTAGGTGATGAAAACATACAGAACTGCGGCACAGTGGCTAGGGTTACTTCAGCAGCGTAGCAATTTCAAAGGCACTAATGTTGAATTCTGCCAACATCATAATGTCTCGATTACCACTTATTATAAACAACGTACTTTACAGGCTGAGAACCAGCAAAAAACAACCTTGCCAACGCGCGCTACATCATCACGCTTTATTCAACTAAAACAAACCACCACTGACGTCTGCGAGCACACTCATCAAAATACACTGCAGTTTGATACCCGCACCGGCCAACTCACCCTACCTGCAGATTTAGCAACGACCGATATCGTTGCCATTATTAAAGGGCTAATGGCATGAAGATGTTTGTTGATGTGCCCACCGTTTATTTATGTGCCGATGTGGTCGATTTTCGAAAATCGATTAATGGGTTAGCCGCCTTAGTGGAAGCTGAGCTTGAACTCCCAGTGCTCAGTGGTGCGCTATTTGTCTTTTGTAATAAAGGCCGTGACAAGCTCAAACTGCTTTATTGGGATAATACCGGCTTTGCGCTGTGGTATAAGCGATTAGATAAACATAAGTTCAAATGGCCAAAACTCATGTCACCCTCCATGACATTAACCGAGCAACAATTACACTGGTTATTGTCGGGTTATGATGTCATTGGTCACAGCAAAATTGATGTCGCAGGTAAGCAACTACTTTAATATTTGCGATCGATTGATGATCATCAAAGGATGTTCATTTAGCACTGGAAACCCGCTGGTTACGCCTTAAAATAGGCGTCATGAAAAATGTACTCGCCCTTCAACAGCGCATTGCTGAACTGGAAAAACTGCTCGAAAATGAGCGGCAATTATCTTTACAAAAAGATGCTCAAATCGCTGCGCTAGAAGAACGCTGGCGCCTGGCCCAACAAAAACAATTCGGCAAAAGTGCTGAAGGCTTTGTAGGGCAAGGCGAGTTATTCAATGAAGTAGAAGAGATTGTTGAAGCCGTTGAGGCTGAGCAACAATCCATTAGCTATACCCGCAAAAAACCGGTGCGTAAGCCACTGCCAAAAGACTTATCCCGTGAGCAAGTTATCCACGACATTGAAGATAAAACCTGTGATTTCTGTGGCGGTGAGCTACATAAAATGGGTGAAGATAAGTCAGAAAAGCTTGAGTTTATCCCAGCGCAAATAAAAGTCATTGAGCACATTCGGCCTAAATACGCGTGCCGTCACTGTGATAAATCCTCGACGAATACGCCAATAAAACAAGCACCAATGCCTGCAATGCCGATTAATAAAGGTATCGCGACGAGCAGTTTGCTCAGTCAGCTTATCACCAGTAAATACCAATACGGGTTACCGCTTTATCGCCAGGAAGCGATGTTCAAGCAATACGGTATTGAGCTCAGTCGCCAGACCATGAGCAGCTGGATAGACAAATCCGCCGCACTCTTCGCGCCACTAGTTGAGCGACTTAAAGCCGAGCTGTTAAAGCAGCCCACGCTGTTTGCCGATGAAACGCCATTAAAGGTGGTGAAATCCGATAAAGTGAACAGCTACATGTGGGTGTATTGCTCAGGTCGAGATTCACCAGACCCGAATAATCCTATCCCTAATATCGTGCTTTACGATTTTCACAATAGTCGCGCGGCCGCGTGCGTGGTTAATTATCTTGATGGATATCAAGGGTACTTGCACGTAGATGGTTATCAAGCTTATGAAAAAACACAGGCAACCTTAACTGGCTGCTGGGCGCATGCGCGTCGTAAATTTATTGAAGCCAAAAAGCTGCAAGGTAAAAATAAAACCGGCAAAGCGGATGTGGTATTGAGCCTTATCCAAAAACTGTACGGCGTTGAGTCACGCGTTAAAGATAAAAGTGCGGATGATAAATACACGACAAGACAAGCAGTCAGTGTGCCTATACTGGACAAGCTAAAAGCATGGCTTGAGCAAAACCAACCGAATTTAGTGGGTAATACCAAACTGATAGAGGCGGCTAATTACCTGGCTAATCAATGGCACAAACTCATTCGTTATGTTGATGATGGCAGACTGAGTATTGATAATAATCGTGCAGAGCGAGCGGTAAAACCGTTTGTGATAGGCCGCAAAAATTGGTTATTCAGTCAGACAGCTAATGGGGCTCATGCTAGTGCCACGCTTTACAGCATTGTAGAAACCGCAAAGGTTAATGGCTTATTACCATTTGATTACATCATGGCTTGTCTTAATGAACTGTGCCAACCAGCACCGGATATAGACAGCCTGTTACCATGGAATTTTAAAAGGTAGGTGTAGTTGCCCGGACGCTTACAACATATGCGTGATGATGTGGCGAAATATATGAGATATTACAATGTAGAACGGCTGCACTCCGCAAATGCTGATCAGTCACCGATTGATTTAGAAATTTCTTTTAGAAAAGTGTCCGGTTGGACTTGACCAGAACATCTTTATAACCATAAGTGGACAAATTCAAAATAAACCAAAGCCTGTAAATATTTCGTATTGACATATTCTCAAAAACATAAACAACATTGTCATACATTATATCGATATTCGCCTTAGAATACCGGCTGCTAAATAGTAAATAAATGGACATAATGATTAAAACAACCTGATTTAACCTTATGATTTATATAGAAAGCTAGTGTCTACGATATATTTAACTTATATGTAACACCAGATATACTCCACAATGGGTTGGGACGACAATGAGGGCTTAATTTCATGACACTGAATAGGTAAACCGTGTGCATCACCATAAGCAATTAAATCTTCGTGCAAAGTCAACATGTAATCATGTAGAACGATATTTTCCAAGGTCGTGTTTGTTGTGACAATATGTAACGGGCCAACATCTTCTCTTTGTTGCTTAGCTCGTCGTAAGCCTTCTACAAGACAAATAGAAGCAGCGCCTGAATCCTTACCGCTCAGGCCAAGCGTGACTATCCAGCCATCTAAAAATAGCTTTTGCGCTCTAGCTACTGCCATTTCAAAGCCATCATGGGTGTTATTTTCAATGTATTGGAAGTCGATTGCTGTGTTCATGTTGATACCTTGTATTTCGCTGGTAAAAACATGATCGCTTGAAAGTCATTTCGCGCAACTACGCATAAATGCGGCCGATAACCAATAAAGTAAACTGAAAGATGTATGTCAGGCTTGCAGCTTTAACATATTAGTTTGGATGCAGGTTGTTTTTTGAGGTGTACTCTCTAACATTAAAAGTCATTGAAGCTGCTAAAGCTATCATCAAACTCAACAAAACTATTTCCAAAACCATCATCAATATCGGGAATGTCATTATTTGTAGAAAGTAAATCAGAGTGCATATCCATAGAATAATCAAAACCGTATGGGTTACCAGCAACATCGATAGAATTATCAATCATTGGTAGCCCTGTGGATGGATTTATCTCAATTTCAAGTCCGGAATATTCTGTTATCTCATCTACGTCATTAGTAACGCTTGTTTCATGAAATTTAATGTCATTAGAAATGGTTGTATCATAAAATTCGCTTGCGATAATGCCAGCAACTCCAGCAGCTCCAGCAGCGGTTAAATTTGGGGTGCTGTTACAAGAAGGGTCGCGCCTATTGTAATTTATTGACTTGCCTCGCGTAGTTGCAACTTCTTCACCACGAAGACCTCTCCATATTGTTTTAATAAGCGACAAAATGAAAAAGGTAAAAATAATAGATAGCATAATTTTAAGCATATGATCACCTCAATTCAGTTGGTTAATATTGATAGGGTTAAATACTATTTGCAAACATTTAACCATACTGAGGTGAAAGTCAAAAAAATCAATCGGATTATTCGATTATACGTTGGTATTCGTAACCTCCATGGATCGAACGCTTCCGTTTAAAATTAGGATTTATACTGCCTAATTGAGTATCGAAAGCCATTCTAAGTTCTTTTTCAGCCTTTTGAATATTATCAGTATTGCCGAACGCTCGTGTTTCTCTTACGCACCTGGGGTTAATAATCTGACCATGTGCCAGATGATTTGAGATATGTTTAACAAAAGCCGAGTAGTTAAAACTGCCGCTTCTATTGATAAAGTTAGTCATTTCCACCTCTCGACTCTAATTTTGTAATTGAAAAGTTTATTAATCCTAAAAACAGCCATGCCGAATTCAATCGTTCGACACGGCATGAGGTTAAACTTACATTAACAAATCAGTGAGACAGAAGATTTGTTAACTCTAATGCTAAAGTTGCGCTTTTTACTTAATGTTTCATCGGTAAAAAATGCTTTCAACCATGATGTTGGCAAATGAATGCCGAAGTCATCACCACCAAATTTATCATGAGCATTGTCGTACCAATCACCCTCTTTTTCTTCATCTTGGTCGGGATTACACCCTTTTATATAATGAATAGAGTTGGAAAAATTGCCTGCGTTATTGCTGCCAGCTGTTGCGCCAAAATATGCGCCATGGTCTTTAGCTATAAACCATTCATCAAGATTGTTTTTAGTGCAAAATTCATAGAGTGCTTTCGCTTGTTCACGTGTAATTGATGCCGTAGTCATAAATTGGTTTCCTTTTGTGGTTGAGTCTTAATTACTATTAACCACTATCAGAAAGCCGCAACTACAAGATGAATGCACTATCCATTTATAAGCTTGTTAATATCCAACACAGTTTCAAAAACATAGTGATAGATAAAATCGCTATACATTTCATCATCGTCACCCAAAAAGTGGGTTATAGGTGTTTTGAGTGTTATTCTGGATATTTGTTCTACCCTGCCGTTGATCAATTTAAGTGATTCAACAGACCTTATCTCATTAACATCAATTAGAATTGGGGTGGGCGAACTCAAACCCAAATCATCCGTTACGTTAAGCAATACTTTTGACCTAAGTTTCTGTTTTTGCTGTGGTTTGGTTTCTTCTTCCACGTTTTCATTTTCCCCAACTAGCTTTTTTTTAAACATATTTAATCTCTTCTTTTTAAATTTGGTGATAAATCGTAGAAAAAAGCACCATCAAATGCGCTTCTGGCAATTTGCTTATCGTGTTCATTATCACTGTTATTGAGTTCGTTAAAGCTAGAATACCCTAGACTTGCAGCCGCTTTTTCAGCGGCTATGTGAGCATTCTTTATATGTTCATTTATGCACATTTTTGTGTTTCATAACCGTATACTGCCCACACTTGTGGGTCAATTTTTAAAGGTTGTACAACTGCATTCGCAATATCAACAAATGCGCCATGATGTGAAATTTTTGCATAACGAACAAGTTGCCATATCAACTGTGTTGCCTGCCCTGCTACTGCTCGGTTCGAACCAAAATCTTGTTTTGTTAATGCAGCCTCAGTAGAGCATGAGGGCGTATCTTCCTTTTCATCATCTATTTCTTTTAGCATATCGCCATACAAATCAAAGACGTTTGGTAATCGCACACCATCACTTCGAATAACGGTATTCGCATGACCTAAGACCACCTGACCTGTGTTCGCTCCATTTCCAAGGTCAAGCCAAAGCAAATCACTGTGAGAATGGGTGTTTTTGAAAAACTGACCTAGCTCAACCCTGAACTGTGCTTTATCAACGGCAGTAATAACAAAATCAAATTGGCTAAAGTTAATGTCTTTAGGCGAACAGTATTTTGGAATTGATTTCCAGTTTGTACCGCCAAAATTATTAAAACGATTAACAAGCACATCAGCTTTGTTGCACCCGATATCGCCAAGGTAGTAACCCTGTCTACCCACGTTGAATATTGAAACAGTGTCACCATCAACAATCGTTAAGTCGATATACACTGATTGTTGTGAAAGTTGTCTGAGCAAGGAATCCATCTGAAATAATTCAGTGGCAATCTGACTACCGCTACCGCCAGCGCCAATAAGCAAAATTCTAAGCGGTTTGTTTAAGAGGTGTTGAGGAATGTGAAAATCCATATTTGCTTGCCTTGTGAGGTATTCGTTAAAACCAGAATACCCCGCAATCATAACTCGGCAACTGAGTTATAACTGCTCTAGTAAAACGGCAGTAAAACACCAAAAGAACACCGGCACAATCATAACCAATAATGCGGGCAATGCCTGTTGATTAAAAATGAATAACAACGCTAAAAATACAGCGATACATTGGGAAATAATTGAAATTTTTTTAAGTGCAATTTCCATATCAACGTCCTTTTGATTTACGCCTATTTTTATCTATTTTGTTTAATAATATTTAACTTTTCCCAGGTTTTTTTAGATAGACGCCAGAATTTTAGGGTATTTTTGAAATCTTTTTGTGTGAAAGTAAGCCAGTAACCAAGCCTTACTATTCGGCGTGGTGAATAGGGTGCGCATTGCTTCACAATAAAAAACCTTTCACCAGACAAATTATTAGCACAATCAATACATTCGTCTACACGTTTTCTAAATTTATCGTTAGATAATATCGGGGATTTGAGTTCAATCACATAAACGTTTTCATTTGTTAAAACATGATTTAACAATAATTTGATTGATTTAAATGCTGGCCGAAAATTCTTCTTTGTCCCTGAAAAGTGCAAAACCATTTTTCGCTCATGAGGATCGTATGAGAATGTCAATTTCGAGTTTGGCTTGAACAACGTTAAGCACCAGCCGTTTCGATAAAAAACAATGCATAGTAATATAGATCCAAAGTAACCAACAGCTGCAATGACAAGTGATGGAAATTCTAAATAGTAATAAAGTTCTACGCTATGCCAATGAGTGTGGATAACCAAGCTCCACGCGCAGATGACAGACAGCATCAACGACAGCACAATTAATTTATATCGTTTAGAGGGTACATCAGAGACTTTAAGTAGCCATAATTTGCAGATAAAAACAAATGGAATAACAATACTATAGCTTATCGCTATGATGTCGTTATTTAACGCTTGGGATATTGCAAGTGGCAAAAGTAACAGCAGAAATAATGAGATAAATTTTTTCATGTAGATTCCTTTTGCGCCGATATTTCGGCGCGTTTGTAGGTTTTTCTTTTATAGAGCGGATATCATTTGTGTGTATTCTGCTTCGGATATAATTTCTACACCTTTGGCTTTTGCAGCGTTAATTTTAGTTGCGCCCACATTTTCACCGATCACGAGATATGTTGTCGTTTTTGTAACGCCAGATTGCACCACTGCACCTAAGCTTTCAGCTTCTGAGGTCATATCACTTCTTGATTGCGTCATTTTTCCCGTAAACACGATGCTGAGACGATTCAATGGCAATTCAACATCGGAACGCTTCGCTATCATCGGAGTCCGAATAACATTTAAAATCGAGATAAGATATGAAATCTGTTCAAACCGTTCTGTAATAGCGGAAGTAATACTAGAAGCGGTTAGTTCACCGAATCCATCAATTGAATTAAGCTGGTTAGCAGACAATTCATTAAGTTCATCAATTTCGATGTGCTTTAAAAGCTTTTTACTTGAACCTTTTCCAAGGGCGTGAATACCCAATGATGCCAAGATTAAATAATCATTTATCGGGCGGTTAGTAGTTTTATTAATTTCATCTAGCAAGTTTTTAGCTTGGACTTCGCCAAAGCCGCACGAAAGCAATTGTTCGTAAGTGATGCTGTATACTGAAGATAATGAGGTGTAACCATTGGCAACCATACGTCTCACCGTTTGCCGTCCGAACAGATCTGCTTTTAACACTGCAAAATGGTATTCGATTGCGCTCACTTGTCGTTCTGAACATCCATCAAACGTACAAGTAATCGCATCATTAACCCATTGAACTGGTTGGTTGCAACATGGGCAATTTGTGGGAATAGAAGGTGCCACAGATTCTATTGCGCCTATAATTTTAGGAATGATCTCACCGCTTCGAGTTATTGAAATTAAAGCCCCCTCGCCCAATCCAAGGGATTTTACATTTCCTGCGTGATGTGCAGTTACCCTTTTTATGAGTGCTCCAGATAACCATGTTGGCTCTAACAACAAAACTGGCGTTATCTTATTACGCCCTACAGCCCATTCAACGCCTTGAACTCGTACATCTGCAATTTCACCAACTGACTTTTTAGCAATTTGCCAATGGTTGTGTCGTTCATTATGGCTCATGTATGATTTAACTTTATCGTTAATCACCTCGATAACTGTACCATCCGTAACATAAGGCAAAGAGTGTTTAGCTTGTTCACATAAATCGTCTAAATTATCCAGCAGCTGCTTACCATTGACGCAAGGACATTCAATGTTCTTAAAAAACACTAGATGAACAGCGCCTGCTTTTAGTGCCATTTTGCCAGCGTCACTTAGGTTGATTGAGTTTGCCAGTCCTGCAACAAAATTTCGTGGATGAGCGAACTGCTCTTTTAGCATCGAATTAAAGTAATCCTGTTGTACAACAATCTCGCCCACAGCATCTTTATCAGCGTTACCGATTATCGTTAAGCCATTGGCATACAAATGACTTATATCGTTGCCGTATTTTCCATCACCGCGAGTATAAATTTTCTTGTCAATCGCTATGTAAGAAGCAGCAAGCCCGTCAAGTTTTGGTGATACTCTAAATAATAAGTCGTCATTAATGCCAAGCTCACTAGCGGCTTTTTGGCATCGAAGAATGAATGATTCAATATCACTGTGTTCATATGCTTTGTTAGTTGAAAGCATGGCCTGTTTGTGTTCATAACGGGTGTTAAGTGCGTTAATTGACTCTGGCTGCACTTTTGTTAATAAAGGGTGGTTGGGTATACGCTTTTTTAAGATAGGTGTGTATATCAAATCAAATGCAGCATCGCTAATTACTGGAGTGCCAACTCGGTATTGGTCATTAAAGTATTGCATAAGCTGCGACAACTGCTCATTGCTTAACAAGTCTGTTGGGGTGTTCACATATTGTTGCATAGTAAGAACCTCTATTTATTTGATGTCCTTTAAGTGTCTCACCAGATCATAAAGCCGCAACAAGCCGCAAGTAGGTATTTAAAATTCTTAAATATCATCTAGTACTAATTCCATTTAATTCTGACTGTTTAAAAACTTATAAGCTCGGTTGAGTTTCGACCGGGCGTTATCTACATCAAACATCCAATTAATACTAGCCTTCTCGTTATTCCTGGTTGTTTCCCAAGCCTTAAGAGAAAGCCGCAGATCATTCCACGTGCCAATTCGTCTATCCAAACATTGTCTGTTCATCACGCCTATCTCAATTTCTACCATATTTAACCAACTGGCATGTTTTGGGGTGTAGTGAAATTCAATTTTCTTCAAGATACGCCGAGCTTCTGCTGCTGGATAAGCTTTGTATAAAGAGCCTGGGGAGTGCGTTGTGTAGTTGTCTAAAACCAAGTGGATTTTATCGGCATCAGGATAATGAACATCAACCAAATCCCGCATACACGCTGCAAAGTCTTCTCGTTTCTTGGTTGCTGTTGCTTTAGCATGTCGCCAGCCTCTATGCCTATCGTACATCAGATAGATATTGGCCACATCTTCACGCCGGTACTCGTAATCTTCTTTAGCTAAGTGTCCTGGCGAAGCTAATTTGGGCGGTTTCACATGTGACACCAGTTGTTTCATTGCTTCATCAAAATTAACCACAGGATGTTTTTCATCCGCAGGCATTGCATAAATATCAAGTACCTCTTCCATCTGCGCAATGAAGTCGCTATCTAACTCGCCAATACACCACATCTTCTTTTGCCATGGTTTTAATTCATTGTTTTTAAGCCGTTGACGGACGGTTTCCAGCGATACGCTTTCAAGCTCTGTCAGCGTAATTAATCTGTCTGCGATGAGTGATAATGTCCAGCGAGCGCGGCCATCTGGTGGCTCGCTACAAGCAATGCTAACTAATGTTGCATCATCATTAGCTGAGAGTAATTTGGGTTGCCCTGTTCGTTTTCCTTCGGCGAGTGCGACCTTCAGTCCTTCTTCTACGAAGCGTTTTTTGGTTCGGTAAATAGTAGAGGTACTGGTATTGAGTAACTGGCTGATATCTTTATCACTGTGTTGATGTTGGTTTGCAAGCAACAGTATGTTGGCTCGTTTTAACAAGCGAGCATTGTGTAGGCCCTTGCTTAATAAAGTCTTTAAGGTGTGCAGTTCTTCTTGGGTCAACTCTACAAGGTAAGTGATATTCATGGCATGATACTCTCATCTATCAAAGACGATAATTGATCACAAAGCCTTAAAAATGTCGATCCCCACAGAGAAAAAAATTAATTCCGCATTTAGTGTGAAGCAAGGCCAATACCTTGCTTTCATTTATTATTACAGCAAAGTGAATGGGTATCCGCCAGCTCAGGCTGATATCCAGAAGTACTTTGGTGTTTCAGCCCCAACAGTTCATCAGACAATTTTGAAGTTAGAAACAGACAAATTGATCAGCCGAACTCCGAGAGAAAGTCGTTCTTTGAAAGTATTAATAAAGACCGATGAGCTACCATTGGAATGGTAGCTCAATCGATCATAACTAAATTGAAATGGTACTAGGTACTCGCTACCAAAGGTTTGAGATTGATGAATTTTTACGTTAGCGTTGCAGTATTTTAAAAACTCAAAAGGGTTGTCCCTGCTTAAAAGCGTGGTTTTTCCTTTTGATGAAATTGTTAGCAGTAAAGAGGTTCTGATGGACTTAGCTAAGAAATTTTATTTTGCTTGGTGTGATAAAGTAAATGCACGTAAGAAAGAGCTTGAAAATACCTGGAGAAACTCTAAAGCCTATACAAAGACAATTATCCATTCAAACAGCTTTGTGCACCTTATCTGGAGCTAAATATTCTCCATAGATTTCATTCGAGCAAAAATCATGGGTTTTATTTAGGTAAACTGCCTCGCTGATAATGACTATCATGACAGTCAAAAACACACTTAATTTTAGTTCAGTTTTGTAAAGCATAAACTACCTATAAAGACTGGTACAGATAATGCTCTTATTTGGAATACTGTGGTGGCTAGTTAGGTAAATATGAATTCTGCTTTATGTTTAGTCAGGTTCTGATGTGCTTTGACATTTATTGAACCTATATCCGGCGCAGCTCGAAAGATTGGGTGGCCATCAGTGATCACTTTCTCCCTTCCTGCCAGAAGAAAAAGGCTAACACTGACGGCCTGAACGCATTCATTGAATTATAAACTAACGCTGTTTTATCTGTTACTTTTTCAAAGATTTTAAGGCTAAATGTTGTCCGTAATCCTACCTCCAAAGAAAGGATAGCACGAGGAATGGAGCGGTTATGGATCTAAGTGATTGGTAAATTGCCCTACAGCACTAACAACCTTCTTAGCCCCATCCTGGATCTCAACCATCACCGAACCCGATTGAGCGGAGAGTTCTAGCGCATGATGAGCCTGCACCTTTCCTTGTTCGATAATCTTTACCGCTTGTTCAGCTAGTTTTTGGTTTTGGAGTACGACATCAATAATCTCTACTGTCGCTTTAGTCGTGCGAGATGCCAGATGGCGCACTTCATCTGCCACCACCGCAAAACCGCGTCCCTGCTCACCCGCTCTTGCTGCTTCAATCGATGCATTTAATGCCAGCAAATTGGTTTGGTCGGCAATACCACTGATACTTTTGATTATGGTACCTATAATTTGCGATTGTTTATCTAACGCGGCAATACCGGCGGACGCGTCTTCCATTTGCTCAGAAAGCTCCTGCATCACAGTAACCGTTTCCTTTAACACTTCGCTGCCACGAACTGATGCTGCATCGGTATGTTGCGAAATTTCATAAGCAACATCTGCCGCTTGTGCTACTGCTAACTCGCGATCAACTTGTTCGGTAATGACGGTCGCAAATTTCACAATCTTATAGAGCCTTCCATGTGAATCGGATATGGGATTGTAAGACGCTTCAAGCCATACGATATCACCACGGCTGTCCAGACGCTGAAAGCGCTCGGCGACAAATTCTCCTCGGTTTAATTTCGCCCAGAATGACCGATAACGATCAGAGTTATACTCCTGCTCTGTACAAAATAGACGGTGATGTTTACCCACGATCTGTGCCAGACCATAGCCCATAGCGTTGAGAAAACGATTATTGGCGGTAATAACATGACCGTTGAGGTCAAACTCAATCACGGCTGTAGAACGCTGTAATGCTTCAATAAGGTTCTCATGCTCCTTGGATGCTTCAATTGTCCTAGTCAGGTCACTGGCATAGATGGAGACATGCAGAACTTTACCTTTCGTATCTTGTACTGGTTGCAAAATCACTCTTAACCAGGCTTCTTCACCATTACCACGGTACACTTGAGCGGCACCAGCCCAATGCTTACCTTGTTGGAGCGCTTCTTTCATTCGCCGGAAATGATCAGTTTTTTGCGCATAAGGAGGTACAAGCTCAAGCCACGATCTACCCATCAACTGACTACCGCTGTATATCATTTCTTGTTCAAAGTTTGAGTTAACCGCTGTTATGCTTCCTTTTGGGTCCATAATTACGGACAACATTTCACTATCTAAGCTCCTTTGAACTTGCTGCAGAGAAGACAATTCTTCTTGTAGCTGCAGAACTTGTTCCTTTAACTTTTTATTTAAAAACATTTCGAACTCCCGTCGACACAATGCACTTCAATAGCAAATAGTATGAACATTTAGACTGTTTTTGCATTTTGGATCCATTGCTCCAAGTCAATGGAGCTTAGCGGTTTTGATAGTAAGTATCCTTGAGCAACATGGTAACCTTGCTCCTTCAAAATCTGATACTGACCTTCCTCTTCAACACCTTCTGCGACCACCTTTAATTGCAAACTTTCACCAATCCGCAAGACTGCATCGCTCAGAGCACGGCTGGTTGCATCATTTTCTAAATCCAGTACAAAACTTCGGTCTAACTTTAATTCATGGATTGGTAATCTGCGTAAGTAGCTTAAACTCGAATAACCGGTACCGAAATCATCCATTGCCAAGCGTATCCCTTGAGCGTGAACCTCATTGAGCACTTTCATTGTGCTGGGATTTGTGTCGAGTAAAACACTTTCTGTCAGCTCTAATGTTAAATCGCTCGCTTGCAGGTTATGTTGAGTTAGTGTTTGCGTTATCATTCCGCACAAGTCTAAGTTATGGAAATTACTAGGCGACAAATTCACGGAGATTGCAGGAATGTTGATCCCTTTTCTTCTCCAGATCGCCATTTGCTGACAGGCTTCTTTAATAGCCCAGTGGCCCAGAACTCCAATTAACCCGCATTCTTCTGCAAGTGGGATGAAGCGAGCTGGAGATACTGTTCCAAACTTAGGATGTTCCCAGCGAGCCAACGCTTCAACGCCATATAATCTACCTTCAGACATGCTTATTTGAGGTAGAAAGTGTAGTTTTAGTTCGTTATTTTCTATCGCTTCTCGCAAAGCATTTTCGAGCTCCTGGCGCTCTTGAGCCAACTGATTCAGTTCATGACTAAAAAAGCTAAATTGGCCTCGACCAGTGCTCTTCGCCTGATACATGGCCATATCTGCACGATGGATAAGTGAGCCTATGTCATGGCCATCTTGTGGGTATAAACTAATCCCTATGCTGGCAGAAGGTGACAAGGTAGAGCCTCCGATCTTGCAAGGCTGCGAAATATTGAGCTTTATTTCCTCAATAATTTCGGTGACATTACTCACTTCACATCCTGGTAAGACGACGACAAACTCATCACCGGACAAACGACTAACAATGTCGGTTTGTCTACGCTGAAAGCTCAAACGCTCTGCAAATTGTTGGAGTAATGCATCACCGGCGGGATGACCAAGTGAATCATTCACCTGCTTAAACCGATCAATATCTATAAAGAGAACAGCTAAAGTCGTCTTGCTTCGTTTGGCTTCAATAAGCGCATGCTCAGCCTTTGCGTGTAACAAGCTGCGATTTGGAAGCTCCGTTAAACTGTCATAGAACGCTAACTGACGTATATTCTGACGGCTTTCTTCTCGCTCCATCGCCAAAGTGCACAATGGAACGATGGCTTCAACTAATCGCTGATGAAATGCTGATGGTTGGCGCTTCTCTTTGTAATAAAATGCCAGGGTTCCAACACATAACCCTTTGCTGTTTTTAATGGGGGTAGCCCAGCAACTTTTGATGCCTAGAGGAAGAATGTCCGCTCGAAGGTCCATCCATAACGGATCGGTTTCAATATCACTTACTACAACCGTTTCTCCGCGAAACGCCGCCGTGCCGGAGGTTCCTACACACTCGCCTATTGGCATTCCTTCGAGCACGTTTTTATAAGCCTGTTCCAGGCTAGGTGCTGCTAGAGGGTGTAACTTATTTTCATCATCAACCTGAAGCACCGCTGCTATAATTTCAGGAGCTATACGCTCAATTTCTCGACACGCAATTTCCATCAAGTTCTCAAGAGGCTCTTCTCTGGCCATCGCATCGAGAATGCAATGTTGCATAACTTCATGCATTTTCGCGCCTGTGATATCAGAAAGAATACTCACCGTATGCGTCAAGCTATTATGATCATCAAGAATGGGATTGACAGTGATGCTGCTCCAGATCCGCTCGCCACTCTTTACATATGTCAACTCTTCCGACTTAACGGGCAGCCCATTAAGCAATTTTTCATGCACTTTGGCTATTGAGGTCTGAGATAAATTCGGAGTAAGTAAAGCCGTAGGATGAAGTCCTTCAACCTCTTTTGCCGTGTAGCCGAACACTTTTTCAAATCCAGCGTTTACATAAATAATCTTCCATTGTCCGTCAGTGATAATAATTGCACTGTCCGTTTGGTCTGTCACCAGAGATAAAAGCCGTAACTTTTCTTTTTCGTAATACTGCTGAGTTACGTCTTTAATAAAGGCTGTATAGAGAATTTGCCCCTCGCTCTCTACCTTCGAGATAGACATTGCACCCCAGCGACAACCGCCATCTTCACGGTGAATTGGTACATCTCGACTAGTCCCTACAATTTTGTTAATTCCGGTTGTTCTATTTGCATTGATGTAACTGTCATGTTCTGGTCGGATATGCAGAGGTACCAAAATTTTTACGTTTTCCCCAATCACTTCATCCCTGGAATACCCCCACAACTTTTCAGCAGCTGCGTTGAACAGGACTATACAGTTTTGAGAGTCAATGACGACGACACTGTCTATAGCCTGCTCAAGAGTTTGAATAAATATGTCTGACAGATTACGTGCAATTAGCATTTTATTTCCTTACAAAGCTATCAGTTAAAAACTTTTTTTGCAAAAAGACCATCATGTGCGTATTTCGGTTTGTCCGGCCAGCTGTTTCGGTATCGTCCGGCCATCTGATCTTTTCTTCGTAACCCCTCACTTTTTAACGTACTTCCGCTGGTTTAGCCAGACTTTTTTTCCGTTGCGATTCTCCTGTTAATTCCAGTCGATGGGCGTTGTGGATCAATCGGTCTAACAGCGCATCTGCTACCGTCGGATTTTCCATGAGTCCATACCATTCACTGACCGGTAATTGGCTAACGATCACTGTGCTGCGTTGCTCGTATCTGTCTTCAATCACATCCAGCAGATCGCTGATTTGTTTACCCTTAAATCCTTCTAACCCCCAGTCGTCCAGGATCAATAGGTCCAGCTTTTGCAACTGGCTTAATTGCTTTAAATAACTGCCATCGGCATGCCCCAGTTTCAACGCTTCCATCAGGCGACCCAGTCGGTAGTACCTCACCTTTTTATTCTGTCTGCACGCTTGTTCTCCCAACGCACAGGCCAAATAGGTTTTGCCGCAGCCTGTTGCTCCCGTGATGAGTACGTTTTGGCCGTAGTTCAGGTGATGCCCTTGCAGCAGGGGGGTCAGTTGCTCTGGTCGTATGCCGCGTCGTGCCGGGTATTTCAGCTCCTCCGGACTGGCCCGAAGTCGCAGCCCAGCATCTTTGCGCAGCCTCATCAGGCGGGTGTTGTCGCGTGAGAACTGCTCTTGCTCCACCAATAAGCCCAATCGTTCTTCGAAGCTCAAGCCGTTGTAGTTATGCGGATTTTGCCGTTGCAGCTCCAGAGCTTTGGCCATCGCCGCCATTTTCAGCTGGCGTAATTGTGTCATGATCAGATCCATTATTCTGTCCTTATTGGTAGTGGTGAGGACCACGTAAGTTGGTGTGTATAAGTGCTGGGGCGCTACTTTCGGTGTCAGGTTGAGTTTGATCGAAGCCGTTTTTCAGCAAGTTTTTAATAAAGCCGGTGAACGTCGCCTGTTGTTGCAGTGCCATGCCGCAGGCGCGTTCCAGCCGTTTGCTGCCATAACTTTTTTGCAGGCCAAGCAGTGCCAGACAGGTGCGCTGTGCCAAGACCGGATGAGCTTTACGCTTCTCTATCGCCAGCACCACGCCTAGCGTATCCGGCCCTATTTTCTCTGCCCATTGCCTTAATCGCTCTGGCCCCCATTCCTGATGCGCGGCGTGGGCTGGTGGCAAGTGTGATAACTCCGAGGTTTGACCGAAGGCTTTGCTACTTCGCACATGCTGCGCCACACACTGGCCTTTGTGATGCACCCAGATCATGGTGGCAGTGGCCTGTATTTCCAGCCGCTCACCGCACAAGGCATGCGGTACCGAGTAGTAATGTTTATCGAACTGCAGGTGGTAATCCGGTCCCACTTTGGCCACTTTGTATTCGGTGTATTCATACGGGAATGCAGGCAGCGCTTTGAGCGCAGGCTGGTCAATTTGTTGGAACAAGTCTTTACGGCTTAATCCGTTATAAGCTTTCATTGGCCGCTCGTTTAGCTGGTGATTCAGCAATCGGATCGCCTGATTCAGTGCCTCCAGCGAGTAAAAGATCTGGTGGCGAAGCCGCGCTAATACCCAGCGCTCAACAATCAGCACAGCACCTTCTACTTTGCTTTTATCCTTTGGTTTATAAGGACGCGCAGGCATGACGGTGCATCGGTAATGTCGCGCCAGTGCCTGGTAATCACTGTTGATGGTCGGCTCAAACTTGTCAGCTTTGGCCACAGCAGCCTTGAGATTATCCGGCACCAATAAGGTCGGCACACCGCCTAAAAAGCTCAGGCAACGGCTGTTGGCCATCAGCCAGGACTGCTGATCCTGCCCGGCACAGGCTTCGATATAGGTGTAATTGGATGCACCTAAGGTGGCCACGAAGATGGCGGCTTTGCGGATTTCGCCAGTGCGCGGGTCGACAATGGGCACCGTGGGGCCACAGAAATCGATAAAGAGTTTCTCGCCTGCATAATGCTGTTGGCGCATCGAACGGCGCTGCGAGCCTTTCCAGCGGCGATAATGTTCGCAGAATTGGGTATATCCCAGCGCTGCGCGGCCATGTTCAGCTTGGTACTCCTGCCACAATAACTGCTTGGTTAGCTTCGGATCTTTTAACTCCAAATCGATACGTAACCAGTCGGGCAAGACCCGTTTGGTCTGGTAATCACGTCCTGGCAACAGAGCCTGATCAAGGGTATTTAAGGACACCTCTGGGGCGAGAGGCCATGCAAGGTTGAGGTTATTAAAGCGGGCAATTAAATCAGTCACAGTCGAGCGGCCAATGCCCAGGGCAAGGGCAATTTGGCGGTGGGACAGCTGATCGTCAAAACACAGCCGGAACACTTCCAGATAAGTTCTCATATCGGTTCTCATCAATTTCTTTTTGCGTGTCATACAAGCTCCGGCTGACAGGGAAACCCCAGTTATGCCGCAGCACCTGAAACGAAGAAAGAAAAAGATGGCCGGATGATACCGAAACGACTGACCGGATCACACCGAAAGAGGTGGCCGGACGATACCGAAACTACTGGCCGGTTCACACCGAAACAGGTGGCCGGACGATACCGAAATGACTGGCCGGTTCACACCGAAATGAGTGGCCGGACGACCCCGAAATTCGCAATTTGGTTCCTGAGTATCCAGAGGCTTACTACTTAACGGATCTTCGTATCGCGTTTGAGCATGAAAATGATTTTGCTCATACGTATGTCCTTAAGAGCTTAAGCTGCTGATATATTTAGATTAGTTAGCATTTTAAACACCCCGTTTTTTTGATCCCTCTTCAAATTCTGACGCTGGCAACGTTGTGCTAAAAATGCCAATGCTTCATTTATGGCCGTCACTAAATCTGCGCCATGGCTTCTGGCAATATCTAAACAAAAGGGTAAACCACCAGATATGGGCTGATTTTGCACCGGTAAACAGTGAAATCACCCGGTTATACTTTTGTTGTGCCGCGTTGATAAGCCACCGTTTTAAGGTTGCCACAAGCAAGCTTCCCCAGATCAGCGTTTCGACTATTGTTGGATGATATGTGTCGAATTTATTCAAATTATTCATCGACTTCCATTCTTTGAATAGCAGTTCAATCTGCCAGCGGACACGGTAGAGGTCGCCGACAACTTCTGCGGGAAACGGTTGCCGATCAAGGTTGGTGCACACCAAAACATGTCTTTTTTTGTGATCTAATGCGGCAAATGCCACACAACGATAAATTGGACCATCCGGCCAATGCACGTCTAAATCCAACGCACCTGTACCGGGTAATTCTTTTAGCCATGATTTCAGCGGTTTTGCCTGCTGGCTTTTGTTGCAACCGGCCATTGGATTCACGCTGTTGCTCATGCGGATGATGAAAAAAGCGCTGGCGTCTTGCAATTCCTGGACATAAGCCTTTGAAAAATAACCCGCATCTGCCATAAATAAGCAACCAGCTAAGGATGAGGCTGATGGCAAATACTCCCGCTCTGGCGCAATATCTTCGGTCAGGCTTACGCGCTGTGGTTGTTCTTTGAACACATCATAGGTGACATGCAACTCAACCGCAGCAGGGTTGTGTACGTTAAAACGGCCTGGAAAATAGTGCATTAAGTCGCCATGCACCGCGAAACTGGTGCCATCTTGCAAAATAATACGTTCAAAAACGTCTTTATACTTCTCTCGCAGAGTAAGCATATCTGGAAGATGCACAGCCAGTGCTTTTTCAAACACTTCACGCATAAACTCAGGCGCAGCCATTTTAACCAACTGTTTATGAAAAGGTTTTAGCTGTATGTTGGTGAAGTGCATATGATTAAATTGACGGTGGATATCGGTAATAGAATTCGTAGTCCCAGAGCCAAGGGCGCTGACCAACGCCATGCAGAACTTATGCGGCGTGACCTGGCGACGACGTTTCATAAATCCGGTTTTTGCCCAAGCGTATCAAGCTCATCTGGAGAAAAAAGTCGTTCAAAAGCGTTTAAGAATGGGCTATCTTGTTCGTGCTTCATTCGTTTTGCCTGCAAAGGTGATCTTTTTTATTCGCAAAATCAATTAGATCACGAATGAAGCACCTTTTCAAATCCTAAAGATCATACGTAGGTGGACCCAATATGAAACAGAATTTACCGGTCACCGGCGTGGAGCAGCGTTTTTCTGCACAAGCCAATATTCTATCGACCACTAATCTTGATGGCAAAATCACTTATATTAACAAAGACTTTATTGATATCAGCGGCTTCAGCAAAGAAGAGCTAAAAGGTCAGAACCACCACATTGTCCGCCACCCTGATATGCCACCCGCCGTATTTAAAATGTTTTGGGCTGATTTACGCGCCGAAAAATCCTGGATGGGTATTGTCAAAAATCGCTGTAAAAACGGTGACCATTACTGGGTTGATGCTTATGCAACGCCGATTAAAAAGAATGGCAGAACCGAGGAATATCAATCGGTAAGGCGTAAAGCAAAGCCTGAATTTATTACTCGGGCAGAAGAAGTTTACGCCGCCATCCAGGCTGGAAAATCTTTACGCAAGCTGGGCGATTCACTATCGCTGCCCGCCAAAATATTGATTACACTCTTTGCCGGCTTACTATTGCCGGTACTGGTTTATCTCTTAAACTACTCCGCCTTACTCGTACTATTAGCCACAATTTTTAGTACCTTTGTTGTCAGCGCCGCAGTCTTCGTCTTTAGCCAACCTTTACTGCTCGCATTAACGAAACTCAAAACCATTTCTGAAGATAAGGTCGCGCGCTACGTCTACACCGGTCGAAATGATGAAGCCGGGACTTTGTTACTGGCGGTTAAAAAACTTGAGTCTGAGAACGCGGCATTAATTGGCCGCATCAATGATATGTCGTCAACCTTAAGTGAAAATGCCCAAAGTTTAAGTGCTGCCGTAACACAATCTGAAAATGGCACCTTACGTCAGTTTGAACAAACAGAGCAGGTTGCAACGGCAATGGAACAGATGGCCGTGAGTATCCAAAGCGTATCCATCAACGCAGCCGAAACTTCTACCGCCTCTGCTGACGGACTGGCAATTGCCAACTCCGGCAAACAGGTTGTTGATGAAAATGCCAGCACCATTAATGAATTGAAACGTCTCATTCACTCGGCGTCGCAGGTCATCAATAACGTTGCCATAAGCAGCAATGAAATTGAAAAAATCCTCGACGTTATTCTCGCCATTGCCGACCAGACTAATTTGTTGGCGTTAAACGCAGCCATTGAAGCTGCACGAGCAGGTGAGCTTGGCCGGGGCTTCGCGGTTGTTGCCGATGAAGTGCGCTCTTTGGCCAATCGCACCCAAGAATCCACTAAAGAGATCCGCGGCGTCATTGAGCAATTACAAAGTGGTGTCCGACAAGCCGTCAGTGCCATGCGTTCCGGTGAAGCGGCAGCGGAACAGAGTGTGGCAAAAAGCCATGCCACGGCGCAGGCTCTGGAAAATATCCTGAATGCGATTAGCACGATTTCCCGCATGAGCGAGCAAATTGCGCGGGCAGTAAATGAACAAACGTCGGTGGTAAACTCGGTCAGTGAAAGCGTGCTTATTATAAAAAGTAATGCGCAGGAAAACCTCGATGCCGTTAAATTAAGCGGAAAGGTTGCCGAAAAGACGGTCAATATCACCAGAAGATTGGATCAGCTAACCAATCAGTTCTGGGCGATACAGCAAGGGATCTAGCCATGCGCACCCTAAACCTGATTTATCGCTCGGAACAGGAGCTGCAGGCATACTTATCCGAGCACAGGCTGACTGAATGTCAGGTTTCAAGACAAAGCCGAGATTCGTTTTTTCGTGAGCGCATGTTGTGAGCGTCCGCAACTCGCTCAAAGCGGTCCAATCATAAATTTGGCTCGTTAAAACTAGCTGTTGTTACTGGTCACACAGCTAGTCAGAAAAACACACGATTCATTCATCTATCTGGCCAATCGCTCTTACCGGGATCATTAGCATGTTAGCTCTATGAAATTTTCTGGAGCTGACAATGAGAACGCCTTTGTTACCTTGGTTTATCCTATGGGTGACCATCCCAATCTTTATTTTCTTTCTATTCATCATGCCCGCCCATGCCAGTGATGGGCCATTCTATCAGCGTGGTCAGGAAGGCTGGTTTTGGTATCAGGTCATTCCTGAACCTGAGCAGCCTGATGAGCTGATAGAGCCGGAAACTGGTGTCGTGGAGTCCAGTCAGAGCGAACTAAAGCCCTTCTGTGCCGCATGGTTCCGAGAGCATATGCAATCGTTTATGGACAAGGCAATTGATGAGCCAACGAGTGAGAATGTCAGAGCCTATCTTTATCTTCAGCGCGTCATGATGGATAAGGGCTCACTATTTGCTGATGTTAGTCAGCAGGTGGTCATGGGCGATCCTGTTTTGGATGAAATCAGTCGCAGACCCTTGGCGACCTATGCTGCCAATCGGATGGATCGAGAAGCTGGCGCTCAACGCGATGTAGCTTTAGGTGAAGTAGCAAAACGGGCTGGCTTGTTCTTCTTCTATCGTTCGGATTGCCCTTATTGCCATGCTCAAGCGCCTATCATTGAATCTATGGCCTTGAACTATGGGTTCGAGGTGTTTGCTATTTCCGTTGATGGTCTGCCTTTACCCGGAGGAGAGTTTCCTCATTACAAAGTTGACTCAGGACAAGCTCAATCCTTGTCCGTTACGACTGTCCCTGCCGTGTTCTTAGTTGATCCGCCTAATGTCATCACTCCAATTGGGCAAGGCGCAATGAGCCTTGATGAGCTCAATAATCGAATCATTCTCGCAGCCCATCAAGCCGGTTGGATTGACGATCAAACTTACTATGCCACCAGACCTGTTCAACCCGGCGTGTCACTCGCGATGTCAGCCCAAGAGCTTAACGAGAAGATATTACAGGACCCTGAGTTCCTTGTTCGCTATCTGCGTGCACAAGGAGGCTTATAACGATGAAAAAAGTATTCCAAGTATCACTAATCGCCTGTGCGATTGGTTTTTCGTCTATGAGCCAAGCAAGCTTGCAACAGGAGATGAACCAGTTATTTGGTTCAATGACCAACACCACTGCGCCTGGTGTATTCGAGAGTCAGCGGCGTGGCGTTATATCTGGAGGAAGTGTTGTTGTTCGTAACAGGATCATGAACGAGAACCTCGTCTCTATGGTGCCACCGTCATTCCAAGCCGGTTGTGGCGGCATTGATATGTTCGCTGGAAGTTTGTCATTTGTTAACGCGGATCAGTTTGTTCAATTACTTCGCTCTGTTGCTGCAAACGCCAAGGGATATGCATTCCAATTGGCGCTCAGTGCTATGTGTGAGAAATGTTCCCAGCACATGGAGACTCTGCAAAAGAAAATCCAGCAGTTGAACGAGTATTTTGGCAATTCCTGTCAAATGGCTCAGGGAGTCGTGAACGATACCCTGGCTGCTTTTGGTAAAAAGGGGCAAACAGAAGCCAGCATGTTGAGCTCACTTAAAGGGGCTGGAGACATTTTTACCAGTTGGAGTGAATCCAACGGTAAGAACCCTTACGAGAATGCTTCAAGTGTCGCGGCATCTGATGTGAACAAAACGATTAAAGGTAACTTGGTCTGGCGAGCACTGAAACGTCACTCGGCATCAAGCTGGTTTGCATCTGGGGATGATCGTTTTCTTGAAGCGGTTATGTCGGTGACTGGTTCGATCATCGTTGGTGATTTGGCTAATGCGGCTGATGGTCAAGGTAAAGCCCCAAAACTGACCCGACTGAATGGCAATAAAGTGACTATTGAACATCTAATTCATGGCGGTAACGTCGCTATGTACCGATGTGACACAGTGACACAAGACGGCTGTCTAAATCCGACAATCACTAACGTGACCCTGACCGGGTTATCAACCCAAGTAGAAAATTTACTTCTTGGTACAGGTTCTAGTAACGGCATTATTTTTAAGTTTGCTCGAAATACAGGGGCTGCTAGCACCACCGAAAAGGCTTTTATGACCTCGGCTCCCGCGAGCATTGGCGGCATGATTCGAACACTTTCTGCTTTAAATGAAGGGGCTGCTAGTACCATTTCAATTTAGTTATGATCGATTGAGCTACCATTCCAATGGTAGCTCATCGGTCTTTATTAATACTTTCAAAGAACGACTTTCTCTCGGCGTTCGGCTGATCAATTTGTCTGTTTCTAACTTCAAAATTGTCTGATGAACTGTTGGGGCTGAAACACCAAAGTACTTCTGGATATCAGCCTGAGCTGGCGGATACCCATTCACTTTGCTGTAATAATAAATGAAAGCAAGGTATTGGCCTTGCTTCACACTAAATGCGGAATTAATTTTTTTCTCTGTGGGGATCGACATTTTTAAGGCTTTGTGATCAATTATCGTCTTTGATAGATGAGAGTATCATGCCATGAATATCACTTACCTTGTAGAGTTGACCCAAGAAGAACTGCACACCTTAAAGACTTTATTAAGCAAGGGCCTACACAATGCCCGCTTGTTAAAACGAGCCAACATTCTGTTGCTTGCAAACCACAATCAACACAGTGATAAAGATATCAGTCAGTTACTCAATACCAGTACCTCAACTATTTACCGAACCAAAAAACGCTTCGTAGAAGAAGGACTGAAGGTCGCACTCGCCGAAGGAAAACGAACAGGGCAACCCAAATTACTCTCAGCTAATGATGATGCAACATTAGTTAGCATTGCTTGTAGCGAGCCACCAGATGGTCGCGCTCGCTGGACATTATCACTCATCGCAGACAGATTAATTACGCTGACAGAGCTTGAAAGCGTATCGCTGGAAACCGTCCGTCAACGGCTGAAAAACAATGAATTAAAACCATGGCAAAAGAAGATGTGGTGTATTGGCGAGTTAGATAGCGACTTCATTGCGCAGATGGAAGAGGTACTTGATATTTATGCAATGCCTGCGGATGAAAAACATCCTGTGGTTAATTTTGATGAAGCAATGAAACAACTGGTGTCACATGTAAAACCGCCCAAATTAGCTTCGCCAGGACACTTAGCTAAAGAAGATTACGAATACCGGCGTGAAGATGTGGCCAATATCTATCTGATGTACGATAGGCATAGAGGCTGGCGACATGCTAAAGCAACAGCAACCAAGAAACGAGAAGACTTTGCAGCGTGTATGCGGGATTTGGTTGATGTTCATTATCCTGATGCCGATAAAATCCACTTGGTTTTAGACAACTACACAACGCACTCCCCAGGCTCTTTATACAAAGCTTATCCAGCAGCAGAAGCTCGGCGTATCTTGAAGAAAATTGAATTTCACTACACCCCAAAACATGCCAGTTGGTTAAATATGGTAGAAATTGAGATAGGCGTGATGAACAGACAATGTTTGGATAGACGAATTGGCACGTGGAATGATCTGCGGTTTTCTCTTAAGACTTGGGAAACAACCAGGAATAACGAGAAGGCTAGTATTAATTGGATGTTTGATGTAGATAACGCCCGGTCGAAACTCAACCGAGCTTATAAGTTTTTAAACAGTCAGAATTAAATGGAATTAGTACTAGATAATTAAAACTAAATATTGCTTAGTCTACAGCTGAGTTTTTTTTCATACAATCTACTTTTTGAAGAATGGAGAGTGACATGATAGATGTGGATGAACAGGCTTTTGTAGAATGGTTTGATAGCATACAAACGGATTTAGCTCATGCACTCGTTACAGTGCAACAGAACAGAGAGAACCGTGAGAATAAGCGGATTAGGTTATTTATTGACTTTAATCTCAAAGAATACAGCCTATATTGTTTAGGCGAAGATTTTGGTTTTCATAGCACAGAGACGGGTGAAATGATCACTAAAGACACCTGCACACACTCTAGCTATATTAGAGACTTTAATGCGTTAAAACTTACTGAAGGTTGGGAGTTCGAAGCAGCTAAAAGCCTTTACCAATGGATGCAGTTTGAAGAATAAATTTAACAACATTGAAAAAATAAAAATAGTTAAGTTATTTTAGTTTTGATGTGCAGCCCTAGCCTTTCTCAAGCTCGATTTTAGCTGATTCAACCAGCAAAGCGTTTGAGTGTGGGCTGGCGCTCTAGTCCATTCTGATACTGTCATGTTAGCATACACAGGATGCACTCTTTCTCTGCGAGCTAATGACGACAGATGATAAAGCGATTCAACAATTTGATACTCTAATGCATCGGTGAACCATAGCTCACAAACTTGTCTATACGCAAATTCAAGTTGTATATAACGAAAAGCCAGATTGGAGACTTTCAAGTTTTCAATATTTTCACCAATGTTTAATATATCTCGCTCTAAGTTCATCACGCCCTACCCCAATATATCTAGTAATGTTTTTTTTGTTGGCATAAGCTCGGAGGTCATAATTCGTTGACCAGATTTTTGCTTCATTTTGTAAAATTTAACAATATCCATTTTTTGACGTGTTAAGTCTGAATGGTTTGGGTGTGTAAAACGTGAACCAAAAAACTCACTTTCCACCAATGTAATGGTCTTGTCGTCAATCACTCTTGGTAGCTTCATGTTACCTAAGCATAAGCGTCCATCACTATAAATGTTCATTAATGGAGCATGGTAAAGCTTCGATTTAAGGTTAGGGCGTTTGTTCGCAGCTAAGGCAAAGACTCTAAGAGAAGCCGCCTCGTTCGATTTAGGTGTGCGAAAGATGTATAAGAGTGGTGGTATTTCTAAATTGATAGCTTCGTTAGTTAGATAAAGCGTTCTTGTTTGTCTTGGCCTATGCCAAGCAATAACACTAGAATCTTTCACAAGTATGTTTTCTTCATTGTACGATTTAAACCAATTGGATTTAGCTTGTTTGATATTGCTTTCTATAGCATTTATTGTCGCAGCAACATCTTCAACTGAGATAATATTTCCAATTCCCAACCTACCGTTTACAATATCGTGCCTTGTAATACACGATATTGATCCAGAATTATTGGAATGTACTACAAGGGCAAGTCTGCTTAATATTTCTTTTTCATCAGCAACAGTTGATTCAATAAAATCTTCTACAAGTTTATTTGCTGAAACGGTTTCAATGTTCATAGTGAAAACTCCATGTGATTTAACAGTTACATAAATCGTAATACAGACCACTATTCTCGCAACTGTAGTAAAGCCATTATTAAGCTAACTAAGCAGTTAGTAATGGCGAAGTTTTCAAAAAACTCGTAAATATTTTCATCTTCAAATCGAATATTCATGGCCGCACTTTCCCCTGAATTAAAGTAACGTTCGCCAGCTTCATGAATACAGGCTTGTTCTTCTTGCATACCGAATGAGTATATGAGTTGTTCAGATACATCAATATCAGAGCCAGAATCAAAAGGAAACGTGATGGGTTTTATTTGTTTAGAAAAATATTCATAGACACTGAGTAGGGGAGTTAAGTCAGCGAATTTAACAGCCAGTTTTGCTAATGACTTCTCAATATCAATATCTGGGTCTTTATAAAATGCATTAATTCGGTCACTAAGCTTATCCATGAGCCAGTAGTCGTAAATGCCGTCAACACCATAATCATCAATTGTTGTTCTTGTTTCTTCATCAATATTTAATTCATTACATAAATCATCTAGCTCATACGAACCGTTTGAATCATGGATATACTGACCGATACGATTAACATCATCAGAACTGAACACCTCACCATACAGCCATTCATTTGAATAGTTGTTTAGGTCAAGAGTGCTGCATTCGAATTGAAAGGGCATAATTGTCTGTATTATTTTACAAACCACAGATAATTGACGTTGGTCAAAGTTGAGTTTTGAAACATCAAACTCAGTTATATAAGCATCTGAAAATGTTATTCTTGCAGCGAATGAATTTAAATGCCAATCTCCAAAGTCACCGTTACTATTAATCGAAAGAGACAGTGTTGAAATCTCGGCTCGATTTTTAAGAATATTATCGTATTCTTCGGCTATTCTGTTTTGCGTTTCAGGCAAGCCTTTTAAAGCATTAATGATTAGTTGTCTTATCTTGGTTTCATGCTCACACATGATGCTAGATATTTTTGTGGTAAACGGTTTCCAGCATTTTTCAGCAATCAGATCTGACACTAAATTAATTTGAGTTAGACGGTCTTTTTCAGCAATGGCGTTAGCGACTTGATCTTGGCTAATAAACCCCTGTTTAAGCCCAAACATTAGCATTGGGGATATAGCTTTTAGGTTCTCGTCATACAAAGGATAAGAACAGGTTAAGCTCTCAAGTTTATTCTTCAAATCAGGCACTTCTGCATTGTTCATGCTTGCATACCAAATTTTATGTAACTTCTGTGGGTTAATGCTCATGTAAATTCTGCCCTTTATGCTTGATGTAAATACAATAACCCAACACTCAGAACGCGCTACTCGCATGAGAAAAACATACGAATAACAAAAAGGCACTTAGGGCGCCTTTTTATGCTTGTGGTAAATATTTACCCAATAGGGGGCATATCTTTAGATTGTACAAAGTGAACGTTAGTTCGAATTGCCTTAACTTCTTTTATTAGGTTTGTCGAATTTCGCTTGGGGTTTTTATTTACATCATCAACCCAATGTTTAAGCTTAGACACAATATCATCCATGATTTACCCTTTTACCTTTACAGGGATCAAAGGAAACTCGTAGATGATTTCGGTTGCAGTATCATTCAATACACCATCCTCGATATAAATTCGTGTGTGCCTAAGCATCGGGTACTGTTGCGTTAATATGCGCTGCACTTCGTCCAAGTCGGATTGAGGTGCTGGATCTGAAATAATGGCCGCACCAATTTTAAATTTTCTAACAATTGCATTCATGTTCAACATAGCTTGGTACTCTCTTAAAGTGATTCATCGTCAAAATCATCATCCAATTCATCAACATCTAAATTGTCATCTTGAACGTTTGTAGCTTCGGCTACCTGACTTGGTTTTGAGACTTCATTGTTTTGAACGTTGGCAACTTGTTCAGACAGGTTAAACAGTTCATTGGTTAACATATTATCAATATCGACAAGGCTGCCCGTCAGCACGATAGGGGTTCTTAGTAAATCTGCTAGTTCACCCTGAGCATTTGACTCTACTTGAGTAGTAAGCACTACTCTTGCTTTATTTAAAGGTAAAAATTGGATTGAGAAATTGATGCGTTCAGCACCACCAATCGTTTTGAGTTGAGAAAGTTGATTTAACATTGAAACCTCTTTTGCTGTATGTGTTTTAATACCGATATAGTGCGTCAAAATTGCAAACGGGCAACTGTGTACCCGTTTGCTTATATTGGTTATTTAATCAATGCTTGGTATTCATCAGGGGCAAAGCTAGACCAATCAAATGAAGTATTTAAAATTGAGTCGATAAACTTGCCTTTGCCGCTATTTGTGGCTTTAGCAAAGCTACCTGACTCTTTTTCTTCCATTACTTTGTCGAGGCCAGCTTTGACACATAAAGCTGATAATGAGCCAATGGTGTAATCAGATAAGACTTCTTTTGTTGGCATCCATTTATTTACTGCCACATTTCGATAATCTTCTGCAAAATCGAGATTACTAATCATTATGTCGGTCATATTGATAGTTTGGTCATCTTGTTTTGTGGCAAGGTGTTTTGTGACGTTAAAGATTTCAACTTTTAACTTGTCTACATTCACACGTAGAGCAGCTTTAATCGTTGCATCAAAGCCTGTAACGCTTGATAACTCATTATTAATCGACTTATAGCCAGTACATAATCGTTTGAGTGCGGCATAACTCATTGCTAACTGGAAGTGTTCCTGTGGCATGAGTAGAGAAGCCGAAGTTTCGCGCAATATAGCCTTGTTGGTTTCAATTACTTTTTTGGGTACAACACAACTGACAGGTTTATCCGTTGCCGTTTTTTTCGATTTGTTGGTTGGTTTGCTTTCGGGCATTGTTTCATCAGCAATACCAGCAACATCAGCAATATCTGCAACATCCGAAACATTGTCATCAATATTGTGAACTTCCAATTCAGGCTCATTAGATGCCACGCACTTATTGAAACAGATTGCATCAATACATTGGTTTTCAAAGGTAGTGCCTAACGTGCGTCCTAATCTATCATCAATCAAAACCACACGTTTCTGGCAAGCCTGACAGCCTGTAGCAAATTGGTTTTCACCAACCACTTGAGCATCTACTGTGTTTCTGTCTGTTTCATTAATCTGTTGTACTAACAAGACAGTGCCGTATTTTTCAGAAAGTTCTTCTTTTCTGGCTTCAAGCCATAAATTCGTTTTATCTTTAAAACAGCTAAGGTTAGAGCAGGCGGCTTTATGATCATCAAGACCAAACAAGCCTGATTGTGCAGCACTGTTATGAGGGCAAGTATTACACTCAGCCGTATCGAATTTCGCTAAGTTAAGATATTGCTGGCCTTTGGATGCACGTTGACGTAAATAACTGACAGTCCACTTCTCAGTAATTATTTTTTTGAGCGTACCTTGCTGTAATTTGACTGAGAACGGAGCCAATAAAAGCGCGTGTCCAACAGTAATAGAACCCGTAGTTACGGCATCAAGCACTTCTTCACAACATTTCAAAACCTCAACACGCTCATTCACTTTTTTAAGCGTCCAAGCCATGCGGTCTGCAATCGCTTGGCGATCACCATTATAAAAAGCACTGAGTTGTTGAACTGCCTTACATTCATCAATAAGGCTTAATGATTCACGATTAAGATTTTCTTCCATTTGATGCTCTAACGCTTCTGCATCAGACAGAGGCTTTATAAGAACAGGAATATCGGAAAGCCCTAATTCTCGACTGGCGGTAAGGCGACCATAGCCTGCAACAATCTCAAAGCGATCTGCGGCAGGGCGAACCAATACAGGTTGAATAACGCCACGCTTTAAAATACTGGCTTTTAATTCACTGTATTTCGATTCATCGCGTGTTCGTCTGGTGTTACCAAATGGCAGCGCATCAATCATGCTAATTGGTAGCTTTGTATTGTTTGTTGATAAATGATGTGTCTGTTCCATGTAAATCACCTCAAAGTCGGTTGTGGTCGTTTTGTTGGATTAACTTTCTCATAGACTCATAAAGCCGCAACCGAACCTAAAACGGCAATAACAATGCCCGATACTTGATTAAGGTGATTAAGGAATTTCGCTCGAATATACAGAAAAACAATAAAAACCGATTTTTCGAATTAATTTTTATTGTATTAAACACAGGCTTATTTTTTGTTTGAGGTCATTCTAGATTTTTCGCGCAAGCAGGGGAGGGGATTATTTTTACTATGGGTAATAGCAAATATTTGCTATTACCCATAACGAATTAAATGTCACGTTAAGCAGGTTTTCTCAGCTCATCCTCTAGAATAAAGTAGTTCATTTTTAACTTGAACGTTATCGCATTAATATTTTTTATTTCTTTATTTATGGTGAGTTTTTCGGCTAAGGTTGACGCATTCACAGCAGAAGAACGTAACTTTTTAGCTTTCCGTGATAATCGTTCTATCGCGCTATCGATATCGATAACGGTGTTAAAGTTTAACGTGAGTTGTTCGTAGGTCATAAGTTTCACTCTTTGGTAGAAAAGTTACTCTGAAAGTGACACAAAGTTTTAAACTGGCAACTCTATTTTGATTGTCTTATTCTTCAGGAATAATTTCAGGATTATTAATTCAATTCAATAGTTTAGTGTGGTTTTGCTGTTGTCCAAAAATTCAGGATATATTTTAATATTTGCTAGTGGGTAGCATTGATTTAAGTGTAAAAGCAAAAAACAACGCTTGTATCATTGATTTAAGTGTACATGTGGATTATTCTAGCTTTATTGGTTTTGTGCAAAGCGTTTTCAGAGAGGGTTTTATGGATTTATCAAATTATTTACGAACAGGCACTTATGCCAGACAAGCGTTACAGCAACTTTCTGATAACGAGGCAAAACACAAAATTGAGTTTGGTTATAATGATTTCCATATCCGTTACAACAAAGCCGCTATAACTCGTTTATCTGAGCTATCAAGAGCTATCGTAGACAAGGCGATGGCAGAAATGGAAGCCGAAGGATATGTATTCAATAAAAAGAATGCTGGCACTGTTGAAAGTTACGATTTACCTATTGAGCAAGTCATAGATATCTACGCACATAGAAGTATCGCTAAATTACGAGACACTCATAAAGAAGCGGTTGTGTTGTTTCTTGCAAATTTAAAAGGTGGAGTAACCAAATCCGTCACAGCTAGCACGATGGCCCAAGCATTACGAACTCACCCTCAACTATTAAAATATGATTTACGTCTTTTGGTGATAGATATAGATCCTCAAGCATCATCTACCATGATGTTAAATCATCAGTATTCTATTGGTGATGTAAACTACACCAGCGCACAAGCAATGTTGCAGAATCCATCTAGAGAAGAAATATTAGAGCACTTTATTGTGGAATCTAAGGTAAAAAATGTATCAGTCATGCCTGCGTCGATTGCTGATGGTTTTATTGCATCAAACTGGGAAGCTTTATGCCATGAACATTTGCCAGGGCAAAACCCTTTTATGGTCTTGAAAGAAAACGTCATTGATAAAATTAAGGGCGATTTTGATTGGATAATTATTGATACCGGACCGCATTTAGATGCTTTTTTAAATAATGGGATCACAGCATCAGACGTATTAGCGACTCCGTTACCACCATCACAAGTCGATTTACATTCAACATTGCAGTACGTTGGTCGTCTACCCTCCATCATGGAGCAACTGTTAGCCGGCGGTGCGACTCATTTACCTAAAAATCATTTTGCATTTATGACAAAATTTTCAAAGTCAGTGCAAGATAAGGATGCGTTATCAATAGCAAAGGCGGTTTTTCGCGAGGAAATGTTGGATTGCAATATACCGAATTTAATCGCTTTTCAGCGTTGCGCTGAAACATTTGATACCGTTATATCAGTAAATCCGAAAGAATATCCCGGTCATGTCGCATCATTAAAAACGGCTAAAGAAGCCATAGAAGATTTCGCTTTATCAGTATTTCAACACATTCAATTATATTTGAGAGCAAACCATGGAAGCTAAGAACAATCGAAAACCGCCCATAGGCCGAAGCATAGGCATTCTCGGTGAAGTCAATCTTAATAAAAACATGGTAAACGACGAAGAAGTTTACACATTACATAATGGACGCCAAGTTACATTTAAGCGTACAACGGTACCGGCAAACGATGTCGGATCGTTGACTTATGCTCATCCGATGAACAAGCGTATTGCTGAAGAATTAACGAGGTCGTCATTAGCTGATGTGATTAGTTCTATTTCAAGGCAACAATATCAGCCGGTGATAGCACAGCTCATAGATGGAAAGTACGCCACTCTAGATGGTAGTCGTCGTCGCAAAGCCGCATTATTTGCCAATGTTGGTTTGAATATTCTTTATTGTGAGGAAGCGTTATCAAGGGCAGAAGTCAAAGCGTTATCTAAAGAGCTTCAAAGCGCCAAAGAGCATTCAATTAGAGATAACGGCAGAGCATTTGCACTTCTTTTACAAGAAGAACCACAAAAAACGCAAGCCGACATTGCTGAGCAAGAAGGCTTTACGCAAGGGTATGTATCTAAGGCATTAAACGCTTGGGCAATCCCACAAGAATTAATCAATTTATTTGAGTATCCAAGCGATTTAACGCTTCAGCAATTTTCTGAAATAACAAAAATTTACAACCATATTCTAGATGCAAAATTTCCTTTAGAAGAAGTGGTTGAGCTAACTGAGGTGTTACCGGGAACGTTGAATGATGAAGTGATTGAGTTTCTTAAAGATGCCGCTGAATTTACGAAACCCAAAAAAGCAGCACCTAAAGAGACAAAATTTCTCGATGTTAATGCTAAAAAGTGGGCAAAGAGTAAGCGCGTAAAAGATAAAACGACTATTACTTTGAGTCGAGCAACAGAAGATGAATATGCAAAAATTGAAGCATACATCATGAAAGTAATGAAAGGCGAGTAAGCTAAAAAAATGAAACGACGAACATGTTCAACCGCCAAGTAGCGCATGTTCGCCGTCAAACCAACACAATAAATTTTTAAGGAGAGTTATTATGCCGATTAAGACAATGCTATCAGTTGCTGAAGCAATTGCAAATGGCCAGAAAGTAAAAATGCCAGCAATGAGGTTTTCTGATTGGGATTTGTTTTGCCGATGTTTGAAAGAGGCTAAGAGCGAAAACAAGTAAAGCAAAATAAATGTCGATACAATCATATGATATTTACGACCATAAATTGATATTTTATCCAACCATAACTTGATATTTACGACCATAACTTGATATTTACGACCATAAATTGATATTTTATCCAACCATAACTTGATATTTACGACCATAAATTGATATTTACGACCATAAATTGATATTTTATCCAACCATAACTTGATATTTTATCCAACCATAACTTGATGCTGCCTCTTTTTTGACCATACTTAAGTAAGTTTACTACATATGGTTAAAGAGGCAATATTTAATGGAAGCGTATTTATCCTCTTCAGAAGTTGTAAAAGAAGCGCTTGAAAGTGCTTTTTATGAGCCTGCCAGAAACTTAACTAAGTCCCGTGGGAAAAATATACACAGGTATGCAAGTACTAAGATGGGACAAAGGATTTCAGTTGAATCCACATTAGAGTTCGATGCTTGTTTTCATTTTGACTTTGATAAAAGTATCAAAAGGTTTGACGTGGTTTAATTGCTACTAAGTTTTTTAAAAATGTGGCTTCCAGGATAAAGCGTAAAGGGATCACTAAATTCATTCAGTTTTCCTGATTTATGAAGTTTTGTTATCGCTATCTTGTATAGCGGGTTCAGCTTCTCTATTGGCCAATTGTCTGAAACACCCATGCCACAGTAGTAACCCAGATGATAAGAACCATCATCTTGAGATATTAGTAGGCTTGGCGACTGATTGTTCCCCTTGGACCATTCTCTAATATTTTCGACTACTTCCTCTTGGGTTATTTGCTGACTCATTGTCTACTCCAAAGATATTATTTAATACTATTCGGATTTTAAGGGGAGGTTACAGCCTGTTTTGTATGAAACTTTCTTACATAAAAATATACTAAAAAAAGCTATTTCACAAAAATATCAATTTATGGTTATATTTGGCGATATCAGCTTATGGTTGCTTTTCTGCTAACTCCTTGATTATATTTGAAAGTAAAATTTATAAAATGGTTATTTCAACAATAAAAAAACGGTCTAAAGTTACTGTATATAACTAAAGACCGTTTTTTATCAGTTAAATTTCAACATCTTAAAGTTACACTCGGATAGGCATAACCAGTGTAATAAGTTCACTAACTTCACATTCAATTAAAATCGCTGTTTTTTGATTGAAATAGATAGTCACTTTTTCACCCGACTGCTTTGCGAGCGCATCAGCCAAATAGGTTGGATTTACGCCAACGGTAAAATGTTCCACGCTTTGGTTTTCAGCTTCTATGATTTCAGAGAACTCATTTGATTTATCACTACTTGAAACAGACATTTGCACTTCTGAATTAATATCAAATTTAAGAATTGGGATCTTTTCTAATGAAGCCACAGCATGAAAGCGCTTAACAGTATTTTTAAGCTCATTGAGGTTAAATGTAACGCCATTTTCGTTGCGTGAAGGTATTACACGGTTTACATCGGGGAACCTTCCATCACCAAGAACAGACACAATAGATGTATCACCGCTGGTTATTGACGCCTTTTTTTCGTCAAATTCTATTGTTACGGGTTCGCCTCCATCTAAATTTTGAGATAGCAATGCTGACATAAGCGAAAGTGGAACAAGGTAGCTTCCTTCGCCACTGCATGTTAAGTCAGAGTGTTCGAGTTGACTCAATCGGTGGCCGTCAGTTGCACATACAACCACCAGTTGTCCGATTATTCTTAAGTTCACATGACAAAGATAGCTTCGCACATCGTTTTTTGCCACAGCATAACTTGCTGAATTAAATAGTGCTGCAAGCTGTGATATTGTGCATTGTATGGTGGAAATAGGGCTGACGATTGCAGGTGCAGACGGGTATTCCGAGGCATTAAAAATAGGCGATTTTAGCTTGCTCTTACCGCTAGTCATAAACAAGCTTTCACCTTTGACTTCGAATTTCGCTGTTTCTGCTGACAAAGCGTTTAATACAGCGCTTAAACGCTTTGCTGACAAGGTAAACGAGATATTCTCACTCACTTGCGCGGGTAACGTCAAAGAGTTGAATTGAGCGCCATTTGATGCGCTAAAACGAACTTGATTGTTTTCTGCTTCAATTAATACCATTTCATAAACGGGATTAATTCTACTGTTGGCATGACTACAAATTGTTTGGATGCGGTTTTTGTTAGCTAAACTGAGAGTGAACATATTGATGGCCTTTTTGTGTTCGGTGAATTAATAATCTCACCGTTTTGATAAGCCGCAACCATAGTGTGATGTGATGTTGAATACAGATATTTTATCTAACCATAAAATGATATTGCCTCTTTTCACAAAATATCAAATTATGGTAATTTTTCTGCTAATTCTCTGATTCTATTTGAAAGTGAAATTTATAACTTAGTTATTTCAACAAGATACAAGGAAAATGATTTTTCGAAAAGAGTCGAGCAGTAAGCGTCCTCGAAAAGATACCTATCGGGGACGTTTAATGAAGTAGATGATAAATTGATTTAATGATCGGTATAAGTCAGAAAAAGCGCCTCTGTCACATCATTAACAAAGATTACTTCCAACCATCCGAGTTTTGATATTTCTTGTTCAGAGGCTGTGTTGTGTTCATATTCTCAAGTTTTGAGATTTCCAACAAATAAGCTTTGTCAATTTGGGCCTGCTCATCCTCAGTAACGGGCATGAGTGAGACACCACAGTAACGACATTTTTTAGCTTCTACTTTTATGTCTTCTGCACACTCTGGGCAAACACGACATTTTTGAATTGCCGATTTTGCGCGCTGCAGTTCGGCTTTAGCCTTATTCTTCGAAACGGCATTAATGGCTAAAAAAATGACGATGAACAATATAATCCAAAACAACATATAAAACCCCTTAAAAATATCAATGAATTACAAATAAAATAACATAAAAACTTACTATATCTGGTTGTTAATTATGTAGGTAAAACACCTTTTCATTAGAAATTGTTACGTGAAAGCCAAGTGACCGAACAAATGTTACGTTAGAGATTTGATTTTCAACGTGAGTGAATAATATTTCTGCATTACAAGAGCGGTCTACCTCATTAAGCTTAACATCCGTTAAGACCTCCCTATAAACGCCAGAATCCATGCAGTAAACTTTAAAACTGGTCATGTGAGGATGCTTTTCTAAGAACACGTTTGCAGACATCCATTTTGAAGATAAATGATATGTGAGCGAATCGTTGCTTAATA
Source organism: Shewanella sp. MF05913 (assembly GCF_059758095.1). NCBI lineage: Bacteria > Pseudomonadati > Pseudomonadota > Gammaproteobacteria > Alteromonadales > Shewanellaceae > Shewanella > Shewanella sp. MF05913. The sequence continues at coordinate 6,086 of NZ_JCAYNT010000027.1, read as the reverse complement.
CAGCACAACTTTCGCTGAGCGTGTCATTGCTTATAACAGAATTTTGTACTGTGCAGTCAGTAACGACAAACACCATTGGATCTGTTGTGGCCATCTTAGCCAGATAGTTAAACCCATGTTTAGGCTTAGGTTTAGAGTGATAGTCTAGCATTAGCACTTTTATTTCACTCTTCGACCAAACAGACACCATCGTGAAAGGTAAAAATTCGATTGTTTTTCTTAAGGCGTTAAAAAAAGCAATCAAATCTTCATCTACAATCTCAGTGTTATAGCGTAAGTCTCGAATTGAAAGCTTGTGAAAGCTACAATCAACAAAAATAGGCACGTCAGTAGGTTCGATTGACACAGCTTTGTCACCGGCATTAATCGATTTTTTTGAATAAAAAAATTCAGGTATTGTGCCGATATTATTGTGCTGGAGTGATATTTCGGTCATAACATCGAACCCTTTATCTTCATAGTCTGATATGCGCCGAGCCAGCTCTAATTTAACGTTGTAGGCAGAGTGCCATAATTTTTTGTTATAAAAATGGCGAACCTTGCCTTTATTAACGATTGAACGTTGCAGACCATAAGTTTGCTGCCCGTCATGTTCAATCATTAAACGAATAAGATCTTTTGAGTCCGGGTGCTGCATGACGACTAGCTTTTCAATGTATTTATATGACTTCATACTTAAAACCCTACACCGAGCGTATCTGAGTTCCAAGCTTGCATTCCTTCATCATAAAACTCGGTTAGCAATTTGGTTTGCGGCGCTCCTGTCTTAGTTGTTTTTTCTGTCTGAATAGAATTTGAGTTGAATGGAATAACCACGCTACCCTGTTCTGCTTTAAACATTAGGTCTATTGTGCTCGGTTGCTTTGAACAACCTCGAAACTTGTAACTGTTGATTGGCATGACTTTACGCAGTGCTTTGGCTTTATTAAATTGACGGTCATGTAAATTTAATAAAGTGGCCACTAACGCTAAATCACCACAGTTATTAAAAGCTGAAATAGTTTTAAGGCCACGACGTAAGCAAGAGGCTTTATAGAACATCAACTTTTTTGAGTTGGTTGAATATGGATTGACGCCATTCAATCTATCGTTCGTGTTGGCCCACATCGCTTGTTTGGCCTCATCAGCTGACATCTGCGATAAGAAAGATTGGCCATTGTCTAAATCAATTATGCAGTAAAGGCCATGTAGTTCACTTGGTTCATTTGATACCTCATGATTAATTTGTTGGTTAGCATGATCAATAACTAATGTGTCATTTTCGTATACAGCGTTTATCTGTATGTTCGAAATGGATGTTTGCTCAATTAATATGTCAATCAAACCACTTAACGTGTGGCTAATTTCAAATTCAAAGCTAAATTTTGATTCGTTATATCTTGCTTCTAACTCAACTAATTGGTTATTTACCTCCAATCCAGAATCAACATATGGCGCTACGGCATCAACAAGCGATGTAGGAATAACATCTTTCATCGTGTAAAACTCGTGACCAAATTGAAAGCGCGTGTTTAACGAATCGTTCACCAGCTGCGTAATAGCATCGTGTTGTTGTGTGTCCAAAGGTGTTGCAAATGCATCAGCAAAATTAGTTAGAGTAGCTTTTATTGTGTTCATGACTGGAATCCTAATATTCTGTTGATAATAATGCGTACTTAGTTTCATTAGAGGCGGTGATCATGTTTCGCCAATCTTTAGCTGCGCGTCGGTATAGAGCTACTCGGCGCATTTCTGAACGCCAAATTGAGTTCCATGGCGTATTTCCCATATTCATTTCGATTTGATTTTGAGCAATTGCATCTAATTCTTCGATACTCATATACGCAACATGCACACTTCCATCCGTTAATACGCTTCGGCAATAACCACCAGAACAGGCACCTCTTACATTGGGATCTAATGACAATGATGTCACAAAATGCTCAACGTCATTCGTTGCCACCTGGACTTTGAATTGGTCCTTCTCGTATACCAATGTAGACATGGTGTTTTGAATAATTTTAAAATTCGTCGCAATAGCTATTTCACCGCGATATCCTGGGTAAAGCTTTAGCGCCATTTCACCCGTTTCGACATAACGAGGAAGCACATAGGCAAGCTTTTTCTCCGGGTTAAGAGATAACCCTAAACGAGCTAAATTCAACAACAAGTCAAATACAGACCAGTCAGCGGCCATGGACATAGGGGCTGTTGTTGATTGAGAGTTAAATATTATTTGATTTAAATAACTGATTTCTTCATTTAAATTAAATGAGCTATCAAAAGCTTGAGAGCTTAAGTAAGCAAAGTGTTGAGAGAAAACATGTTGGAATGGAATTGTGTTCATAGAAAGCTCCTTAGCAATATAACTAATTTAATTCAGGTTTTAAAACAGGCAACTAGACATCGATAACCCAAGTAGAACGGCTTTTATCATGTCCATACCAATTACCCGTCGTTAACGCTTCATTAAATTCTTCCAAATATTGAAACAGGTCTTCTTTCGACTCTTCCACTTTTCGTTGAGATAGTTCGAACGTTTCACAGTTGTCAGCATCCTTGTATTCTGTTGCAACAAATGCAAAGACGTTGACTGGTACTCCCGCCAAATTTGCCACATAGCAGTAAAAAACCTGCTGCAAGTCATATCGCAAGTCTCTAACCTGATAACCAAATTTAGTTGGGTTGGTCGAAAGCGTGGTTTTTAAATCCACAGCAATAGCGTCATTGCGAAGCCAATCAAAACGTATCTTTAAAAGCAAACCCGTTTTCGGGCAGCGAGCGATAATAGATAGTTCTGGATAGCCATCACTCAACAACCAATCAGCTTTCGGGTGAGCACGTGTGCTTTTTTGAACCCTAAAAGCATCATCCCAAACGATATGGTTAATGACATGTGTCGCAATAAGCTTTTCCCAGATAGGTTGTGTTGGACTAATTTCTACGATCGCATTTATTTTTGCTTCTCTGTTTAACGAGACATCTATGCCATAAAATTTTGCCATATCATCGAGTTCAGCATCAGTACGAAGGTAATTTTTATAGCGTTGATCTAAAAACTCGCAAATCATTTTTTCGCGTAGCTTTTCAAAAATCGGTAACGTTGGGTCGCTTTCATATAATCGTTCAATTAATGCCGCTTTAGCACCAGACACGGCCAATCCACGACTTGCTAGCGCCTCTTTTAATTGAGGGATAGAGTCTATTAGCTCAATGTCAGGAAAGTCTTCAGGAACAGGGTTTCTCATGTAGTTACCATGGAAATTATGGGGTTCCAATACAAGCATGTGTCCGTAAGTACCCGCATCAAAGGTGAATTCCTGTTGCTTGGTTCTAAGGCGGCATATATTCGAGAGATATTGACGAAAGTAATGGTGACGTCCTTTAGCGAAAGTCTTAATGCCTGTTGAGCTGTGAGCATCTAAAGCATGATAAACCTCGTTAGGCATATCGGTATAAATCCCTTCAAGCACTTCACCTTGACTATTAAGGAAGTTTGGCTTGCCGTTATCGTCATACGCTGGCTGTATATAATCATGCCAAGAAGATGTTTGTGATTTCACCGCAGTATTCATAGCTAACCTCAGATTGCTTTATTTAATCAAATCATCCCACGGATCAATAAACTCGCAACTGCCATAAAATTCAATTGCTTAGTATGCGGTTGCGCGTTTTAGTTTGGGTGGGAGAATAGGTTTAAAAATTAGCGCGTACTGAATAGACGCTGAAAAAATCGGTGGATAGTAAAAATGTTGGTATATAGGTTCAATAAGTTAAGGGGGCGTCAATGATTAGATGTTTCATTTTCTTGCTGGTGGTCTGTTTTCAGTTACAAGCGTCCAGTGAAGATATTTATGAGTACAAAGCATTATCAGTGTCAGTGTATTTGAATGACGATGAAACCATGGATGAAGCGATTCGCAGAGCAGAATCAATGTTACAGATAAACGCTGTAACGATGACACCTAAATTTGTGAGTCACAATACTCATTACGATAGCCGAACAGACGAAATCGTAGAAAAAGGCTTGATAGCACAAGGGGCGAACGTGCGTGTTTTCAATGCCAAGCACTTACGAAGTGTTGAAGGTGATCGAATTATATTGAGAGTTACAGCAGATGTATCAGTAGATGTATCTGCAATGAAGGCCAAGCTTGGGAGTGAAAAGCGCGAAAGGTTACTGGAATCGACAATAAATGAACTATCAGATGAATACAAAAAATTATCGAGTGTGTTAGAGAAGATGAAACATAACATCACGTTAAGCAATCTTGATTCTATTGTTGTGACCGACTACTACGCGGCTTTGAATAACTCGATGAGTGTAATTGATGGTGACGTAATCAAGCAGCGTTTACGAGCTCATAAAGAAGGCACGACAAATCAGGCAAAGCTCAGTGCTGAAATTAAGGCTGCATATGAAATGTTTGTTTTCCCGTTTATGGCCAATCCGATTATTAATTACCAAGTTATTGATATCATTCCACATGATTACTCAGTTGCGGAGTTTAAGGTCCGGGTTAGCATAGATCGCAAAGGTGATATGACCGACGCTTGGTTTCCATCGGTTCAATCAAGAGAATCATTGAATCTGTGTCAAAAATTCTTTTACGGATGCGAAGCTTTTGAATTAAGTCATTCGCAAAAAAAGGCAGTTAAAGAGTTATTAAGGCCTAAATATTGTGGAGATTCGTTGTTTGAGTTTTTGCCTTATTACAGACCAGGAGCGAGAGCCTTTATCAATGACACTGATGACATCGAATGCGGTAGATCGGTTAAATATGCATATAAGAACATGGCGTTTTATCAAACGGGGTATACAAATAAAAAACCTATGGCAATGGTTCCAGATAACTCAGACGTTTTTACGACCGCCTTTAAAGAGCTTTCCAATACAGCATTTTGGTTAAGGATCAACATAGGCAGTGAAAAATTCAAACTTAATATAAGCAACATTTTAACTGAAGACATAACGCTATCGGCATACATGCCAGAAAAGGCTGTGGGGAATGGGGTGAAAGTGTCATTTAGTGTTGAGCGGGAGGAGTTCAATCCTAATACATACCAATGGAAAGATATGTCAGGGAAGCTTTTGCGGTACCAAAGCAGAGAAATTGAATTTTATTAATTTAAGGATTAACAATGAATAAATTAACACTTTTATGTATTGCTGTAATTATGACAGGTTGCGCCTCAGATCCAGTGGAAAAATATGTAGAACTCCAAAAGGACATGCAAGAAAAAGCGGTATCTGATGCTGAAGCAAAGTTAGATAGTGTGCCTGAGTGGTATTTAAATCCGCCTAAAAATGATGGCATGGGAATAGTGGGTGTTGGTGCGGCATCATCAAAAGATATGCATCACGCGTTGAAGAAGGCGCGTTTACAGGCAGAGTTTGAATTAGCGAAAAACTATCGACAAGAGCTTTCAGGCTCAGAGCGAATTTATGAACGTGAAAATGGCATGGGCACACTGGTGCAAACTAGCCAATTTCTAATCGATAAATTGGTGGATTCTGTACCTATTGTCGGTTACGACATGATAGATCAAAAAATCCAAGTGTTACCAGATGGTCAGTTTCAGGCTTATAGCTTGTTAAAGCTGCCATATGATGAATTTAATAAAGTGCTTCAAAGCATGAAGTTAGATTCACAAGATACACGTGAATCAGAGGCGTTTAATGACTTAGAACGTCGTTTAGAAGCTAAACGCAATCGTAAAGCTAAAGATGATGACCGAGACCATGAGCGAAAACTAGAGTTGATGCAACAGCAGAACATGATTTTATCGGATGTGACGGTGCCAGTGGCTCAAGCAACACAATCTTCAACTGTGCCGGTTGAGACGCCAAAAGCTGATATTAAATCAGCGTTGCTGGATATGGTTAATTAGCGATGATGTTTCGCAATCACTTAATTGTGACAGCTGCGGTGGCAATTTTCACAGTGAAATATGTGAACTTTGCCATGCCGTTGTGGGTCAGGGGCTGATCATACTCGATCGCTTTTCATACATCCTTTTTAAAAACAAAGAGATAAAAAATAGCTTGATTGATCTCGCCAGTGTGATCAAATAGCGCTCTTTTTCTTTGTCTTTATACTTAATAT
>NZ_JCAYNT010000026.1:0-56618 GCF_059758095.1 Shewanella sp. MF05913 | reverse complement strand
TAAGTTTAAGGGGTAGTTAACCTCATAATTTGCCATACTTTGGAGAAGTAACCCACCTTTGTATGCCTTTAGATATCGTGAGTATGGCGATTTATGTTACTTTAGAGGGGAAAATCCCTAGAACCCCTAAGTGCTTCAGGTTGGGGGAATGAAAGCGAGACAACAACCCCGGGCGCTGTAATTTCTTCCAGTGAGCGACGTTAATGTGTATTTACCGCTAACAACTTATTTTCTATTCAAACATGACTTAAAAAGAAGTTATTTTATCAAATTGCTGGAAATATCGAGGTTTTCCGCTCATGAACAAAACAATACTTGTGAAAGCTTACTTTAGTGAAATTAACTCAACACCTCGTCAGTCCATGCTTAAATCTGATCCTTGGGGAAACCCTAACGCACCGACAAATGAACCTAAAAACGCTGATTCAGAGGTAAAAGCAAACAAATGTATTGTTGACTCAGAAACCTTACTTGGGGCAGCGTAGCCGAGTCAGTGAAGTTTTAAATTACAAAAGACGACTCAGTATAGGCATGATCAGAAAGCTTAATGAAGGGCTTAAAATTCCTTTAGAAAGCCTTATTCGCGACTACCAATTAGCTCGATAGGAAATAGCACATGAAAACTGGTGAAATTATTGATTTTTCTGTTACAGCTAGATGTCCTCACTGTACTGAAATTACGGCAGTGAATGACGGTGAATTAAGATCTAAAGAGGCTGTGTGTCAGCACTGCGATGAAAGCTTTTCAGTTGAATTAGATATATATGATTTAAAGCTATGTTAATTGAACAAATCAATCCAGACTTGTTTAAAATCCCACTGCCAATTGGTGCAGTTTACCCACATTTAATTTGGAAGACCGACCTGCCTTCTAACCGTTTTTCGGATGATTGGGAGGTCATATTTGCCCCTATGAAACGGTTTATCGATTTGTGTATAGATCCTTCAATTAAAATGATTGATCCCGCTGAAGGTTGGAATACTGATAAGCGTGAAGAATACATAAAAGGTCAATCACCTGAAGACTACTCAATGTCGATGCCAAGAATTGGATTTAGTCAGAGAGATTTAAGAGTATCGACTTTTATGGGGCTATTGGGCAAAACTAAGAGTGTTTGGAGCGTGGGTTTCGTCAATGGGAGACATAGAACCCGCATAGCTGAGTATTTAGGGGCTGAGTTTATTCCAGTGCAAGTGAATAAATCAGAAGCAAATGCCTTAAAAAAACATTTGGGGATATAGATCAATGGCTTTAAATCTTGCGAAAGCTGAGAGTTTTTCCACCCCATTGATGGTTTCTGAGAGTTCAGACTTTCAAAAGCTATCAGGTGAAAACAGACTAAGAGCTTTAGCTAAGACCATTCCATCTCATGGTCATCATCAACTGCATTCAGTTACTCAAAGCTGTATATCAGCTACTATCCATGCCACTCAAGAATATTTATCACAGTTAATCGCGGGACTTTCACTTACAAATCCTAACTTGGGTAGGTTTTTGGTAGTGTCGTCTTCCGGATTGAATGCCATCAGCTGGCTTGAACGGACTAAAGACAGCCAGCATGGCTGGATACCCAATTTCCCTGTAAGTGGGTATATAACATTTGGTATGCTAAAGACGCCGCCAACATATGGTTTAGGCCCGCTTGAACCCGCAATAAAACTGTATGTCAATAGAAGTGACGATAACTGCGATGACTTCGCTGTAGATTTTTCCGTATCCAATGCAGACCATATGCGGTTTTTGAACATGCTTATTAAAGATTCTGGAGCCTTGTGGGAGCAATTCGAATCCCTATTTGGGGTTACGCCATCTACTCCTACTCCTCTACCAGAAGAAGTTGAGAGTGAATCAGGCACAGAGCTTAATTGTCGTGATTATTTGTCTGCTTTTATTAAACATGTTGTAGATAAAGCAGATGATGAAGATAGTTGCTTGGAAAGTTTCGATTTACAGTTCTTAGTAAAAACAACAAGTTCTCTTCATGGACCAATCGTGGCCGCGATAGCACTATTTGAGGCGTATTCGCTATATCTTCACAGCTCGCATGTAATTCGGCATGAGGTACGTCAATCGATGGTCATTGACATTCTTACAGCTGCGATTAATACGGGTATCACAACTAATTGCAATGAAAAATATGATTGAAGCAACGGTTCTAATGTACCCCTCTGGTTTCTATTGCACTACATGCACCTACGGCTCACCCGAAGAATTAGAAGAGCTATACAAGGACGCTTACTAAGACCGAAGCGATTAGCGATGGTGTGAGTTATGGTTATGGATATGGTTATTCATACACTGACAGCCTTATTGTCATAGCAAGAAAAGTAAGTTAAACCGTTTTCAGAGTCAAACTCGAAGTAACAAGCACCTTCAATTTCTTCAACACTCCCTTATTAATTACGCGTTTTCCCGTTCAGAGTCCAAATCGGCACCTGAAACGAGCAAAAACTGGTGCCATTGCTTGATATCATAAAGGTATTAAAAATCATAATTCACACATGAACTGAATATAGGGTAACCGTCTAGCGAACCACACCTCGCATCGTTAATCTGACTATCTGAAAATACCTGCTCAATGAGAAATTCGGAGCAAGTGATGAAAACTTACAGAACAGCGGCACAGTGGCTGGAACTACTTCAGCAACGCAGCAATTTCAAAGGCACTAATATTGAATTCTGCCAACACCATAATGTCGCTATTACCACTTACTATAAACAACGTACTTTACAGGCTGAGAACCTGCAAAACCCAACCTTATTCAAGTCAGGTTTCAGCGCTACATCATCACGTTTTATTCAGGTAAATCAAACCACCACTGAATTCTGCGCGCAAACTCATCCAAATGTGCTTCAGTTTGATATCCGCACAGGCCAGTTAATGTTTCCTGCCAATTTAGCAACGACCGATATCGTTTCCATCATTAAAGGGCTAACGGCATGAAGATGTTTGTTGATGTGCCCACCGTTTATTTATGTGCCGATGTGGTCGATTTTCGTAAATCGATTAATGGATTAGCGGCCTTGGTGGAAGCAGAGCTTGAACTACCTGTGCTCAGTGGCACACTATTTGTGTTTTGTAATAAAGGGCGCGATAAACTCAAACTGCTGTACTGGGATAACACCGGTTTTGCCCTGTGGTATAAGCGTTTAGATAAGTATAAGTTCAAATGGCCTAAACTCATGTCACCCACCATGACATTAACCGAGCAACAATTACACTGGTTATTAGCAGGTTATGATGTGATTGGGCACAGCACAATTGATGTCGCAGGTAAGAAAATGCTTTAATTATTCAAAAGAGTTGGCGATCGATTGATGATCATCAAAAGACGTTCAGTTAGCACTGGAAAGCCTTTTGTTATGCCTTAAAATAGGCTTCATGAAAAATGAACTCGCCCTTAAACAGCGTATTGCTGAACTTGAAAAACTGTTAGTGCAGAAGGATGCACAAATCGCAGCCCTGGAAGAGCGCTGGCGTTTAGCCCAACAAAAACAATTCGGCAAGAGTGCTGAAGGCTTTGTCGGGCAAGGCGAGTTATTCAATGAAGTGGAAGAGATTATTGAAGCCGCTGAGGCTGAGCAGCAATCCATTAGTTATACCCGTAAAAAGCCGGTGCGTAAGCCACTGCCAAAAGACTTACCCCGTGAACAAGTTATCCACGATATTGAAGATAAATTGTGTAATTGCTGTGGCGGTGAGCTACATAAAATGGGTGAAGATAAGTCAGAAAAGCTTGAGTTTATTCCCGCTCAAATCAAAGTGATTGAGCACATTCGGCCTAAGTACGCTTGCCGTCACTGTGATAAATCCTCGACTCACACCCCGATAAAGCAAGCCTCAATGCCTGCCATGCCCATCAACAAAGGCATTGCCACAAGCAGTTTGCTCAGTCAGCTTATCACCAGTAAATACCAATATGGGCTACCGCTTTATCGCCAGGAAGCGATGTTCAAGCAATACGGTATTGAGCTCAGTCGCCAGACCATGAGCAGCTGGATAGATAAATCCGCCGCACTCTTCGCGCCACTAGTTGAGCGACTTAAAGCCGAGCTGTTAAAGCAACCCACGTTGTTTGCCGATGAAACGCCATTAAAGGTAGTGAAATCCAATAAAGTGAACAGCTACATGTGGGTGTATTGCTCAGGTAGGGATTCACCAGACCCGAATAATCCTATCCCTAATATCGTGCTTTACGACTTCCACAATAGTCGCGCGGCCGCGTGCGTGGTCAATTATCTTGATGGATATCAAGGGTATTTACACGTGGATGGTTATCAGGCCTATGCCAAAACAGAGGCAACCTTAATCGGTTGTTGGGCTCATGCTCGTCGTAAATTTATCGAGGCGAAAAAGCTACAAGGGAAAAATAAAACCGGTAAAGCGGATGTGGTATTGAGCCTTATCCAAAAACTGTACGCTGTTGAGTCACGCGTTAAAGATAAAAGTGTGGATGATAAATACACGATAAGGCAACAAGCCAGTGTGCCTATACTGGACAAGCTAAAAGCATGGCTTGAGCAGAACCAGCCAAATTTAGTAGGTAACATCAAACTGATAGAGGCGGCTAATTACCTGGCTAATCAATGGCACAAGCTTATCCGTTATGTGGATGATGGACGACTCAGCATCGATAACAATAGAGCTGAACGCGCGGTAAAACCATTTGTGATAGGCCGAAAGAATTGGTTATTTAGCCAAACGGCTAGCGGTGCACATGCCAGCGCCACACTTTACAGCATTGTGGAAACCGCAAAGGTAAATGGTTTAATCCCATTTGATTACATCATGGCTTGCCTTAATGAACTGTGCCAACCAGCACCGGATATCGACAGCCTGTTACCATGGAATTTTAAAAAGTAGGTGTAGATGCCCAGACGCTTACAATGTAATTGGTATAAGTGGTAATAGCGACATTATGGTGTTGGCAGAATTCAATATTAGTGCCTTTGAAATTGCTGCGTTGCTGAAGTAGTTCCAGCCACTGTGCCGCTGTTCTGTAAGTTTTCATCACTTGCTCCGAATTTATCATTGAGCAGGTATTTTCAGATAGTCAGATTAACGATGCGAGGTGTGGTTCGCTAGACGGTTACAATATAGGTGTAAAAATGAGCATTGAAAGCAATATAAGTAAGAATGCCAGCATCGCAAGGGCGCTTACCGATACATACCAAAATGTAATAGATAAGACATTAAATTTGTTATATTCAATTCGCGATAATGAATATATGTATGATCCCAATATACCTGATTTAAGTGACGCCGATATTGCTGTTCGATTACAAATATACGAGAGGGTGATATCTCAATACAAGAAGCCTAATATAGCTGAAATATTTAAGAAATATCATTACTTTAAAGATGACAAAAAAGTTACCAATAAAGTGGCTAAAAAGGTATTAGATTTACTGCTCAAATCAGGACAAGGCAATTATGGGGCGACAAAGGAAACAGAGCGATTTCAATGTTGGTTTTATCAAGAACACATATTAAAAAACATAGAAGTAAAATCAATTAGTTACTCACTCGATGAAGAAGAGCTTGAAGCGCCAAGAATAGTCATTTTTGGAAAATGGGAGAAACATTCCCCTTATATTATAATCGATGGTGATGATGAAGATACTGTTACTTTTTTTATATGGGAAAAAGGCATCCGTTGGCATTATAGTTATGATGCAAATACAGATAATTATTTTGACAAAAAAGTTTTAAGTAATCTTTGTAACGATGGGGCCGAATACTACATTAAAAGCACAGAAGCTTTAAGGGTTTCCTGTAGTGGTCTAATTCCATCGGACACTTAATTTTGAGACAGTATGGTCAATAAATTAAGGGGTCGATATGAGTTTAAAAAAATCACATAAGAGTTATCCGCAGGTATTTAAAGATGAAGCCGTCTTGATGGTGCTAGAGCAAGGATATAGCGTTGCTGATGCAGCAAAATCGCTTGGGGTTAGCACTAGCTTGCTTTACAACTGGAAGGAAAAACACCAAGCCCTGCAACAAGGTATCACCTTAGAAGAGTCTGAGCGTGATGAGTTGAAACGATTGCGTAGAGAAAATAAAGAATTACGCATGGAGAAAGAAATACTAAAAAAGGCAAGCGCCTTCTTTGCGAGAGAAATGAAGTAAAATTTCGCTTCATCAAACAGCAATCTAACCGGTTCCCTATCGCACTGTTATGCCGAGTAATGAGTGTCAGTAAGTCAGGCTATTACGATTGGCATAAACGCCCTGCAAACGTGATAAGCCTTGAAACACTAAAGCTTTATCGCCTTGTTCGACAGCTATTTAAGCAAAGTCGAGGCAGCTTAGGGAATCGTGAAATGGTGAAGAAATTGCGCAAGGAAGGCTACCAGGTTGGTCGCTATCTCGTTCGTAAAATTATGCACCGCCTTCGACTCAGAGCTACCCAGCGACGTGCTTACAAGGTGACGACACAGCGAAAACACTCAGATGCAGTGGCTGAGAACCTGTTAAACATGAACTTTAACCCTGTATCAGCTAATGAGGTTTGGGCAGGTGACGTGACCTATTTAAAGACCGGTGAAGGCTGGATGTATTTGGCGGTGGTAATGGATTTATATTCACGCCGGATTGTTGGATGGCACATAGACAAACGCATGACTACAGATTTGATATCCAAGGCATTAATGAAAGCCTATAACCTGCGCCAACCGGCCAGAGGGCTGGTATTTCACAGTGACCGAGGTTCACAGTATACCAGCAAGCAATTCGGTAAGCTGTTATCAAGCTATGGTATCCGAGCCAGTATGGGGGATGTGGGTGCGTGTTGGGATAATGCCGTCGTTGAACGTTTCTTTGGTAGTTTGAAACACGATTGGATTTTTAAAGTTGCTCAACCAACAAGGGAGTTTATGAAGCAAGATGTGACTGCTTACATGAAATATTACAACTTGGAGCGACTTCATTCAGCTAATGGTGATCTGTCACCGGTAGAGTTTGAAAATTCTCAACTAAAAGTGTCCAGTTTGGCTTGACCAGTACATCCAATCTATCAAAAGAAAAAGATATCGAGTTTGCACTAAGTGTAGAAAGCACAACAAAACAACTAATTTTCGAAGCTTTTGGTGAGTATGTTTGTGGTATTACATCGAAAGAGGACACGTTATCGTTCCTCGCTAATTTACCAGAGAGATGTTTTAGTTTGGATTATAGATATAATGTTGGTTTTACAGAACTGCCACTGACAAGGCGGTATGATTTTCTCGAAGATTTAGAAGATTTAGAAAAAATAAAATCCGAACTCAAAATACCCAAAAATCATTACATAAAAAAAGTATCTGACAGCTATTTTAATTCATTACTAATATATTTATAAACTGTAGAGCGCGTAAGACAAGTGTTGTTTCTCGGTTAGGAACAACGCTAGAAAGCCTTGTGAAAAACGTAATTTTTACAGAGAATAGGAAAAGTAGCATGGGATATATAGGCACATACGGTACAGCAGCTACAGCACCAATATATCATTGCAGCACGTTTGGTACTCCCAAGTGGTCCGGTAAACACCAAGATGAATTCACAGTTGAGCTAGAAAGAGATTTATTTATTTTTATAAAGCAAGAAGCAACACGCAAGGGGCATAATGATCGAGTCAATGGTGATGTAGGTGTTAACATGCACTTCTTCGATGAGCAATTTCTCGGTGGTAGGCCAAATAGATATTGGATTGAATGCTATATGGTTGGTGCAGATACAAATCAATCACCAAATTTACCGTGTTTAGATGAAGTATGGCCATCTATGCCAATATAATTTTAGGCATTACATTGATATGAATTGAGGGGCTAACATTGAAATTAAACTTTATTTTGATGCTTTTTGCGTGCTTTAGTGCGTTTTCAGTTAATGCTGGCGGCGGAAGTGGTACTGAGCCACCAGATGACAATGTGTACGTTAAGCAAATTTATAACAATTACGATGGTGATACTTTTCGAGCTTATTTAGATAATAGAAGCTTTCATGAGCCCATTCGTGTTTTAGGCGTTGACACGCGAAATGAAAGGCCAGTGCGATTATGAAATTGAAAAAGCCATTATTGCTAAAAAATTCCTAAAATATGTGCTGTCTCATGCCAGCACTATTGTATTAGTCAATCCTGGTCGCGATAAATACGACAGAGTATTGGCAAAAGTGTTGGTTGATGGAAATGACTTGAGCCAATTGATAATCGACAGTGGAAATGGCCGTCGATGGAAATGGCCGTCGATGGAAAGGACGGCGGGAAAGTTGGTGCGATTAAGTTATAACGAAAATTGTGTAGTTCGATAGATAAAATTGGTAAATGCAGTTCAAACCAAGAATAACATATGCAGAAAAACATTGGGTAATTTAGCGGCTATTTTACAACCTATCTAACGGTTGCGGCTTATGTTTTCGTTGTTAGAGTAAAAGCATAAGGTTCTGTGAATAGTTTTTCAAGATAGTGGGACAAAAAGAACGTTGCGATAAAGACAATTCACTCGCGTAGAGCAGCTTGTAGAGATAAGCTATTTTAAGTAATAACGATAAGGAACAAAATATGGTTTTAATCATTGATGATAGTAGTTTTAATGTTATAAGAGATGGTGAATTCGTTGGTTTTTCGCCCCTTTATAAAGAATTAAATATCCGATTTTCGCCCGTGGGTAATTTGTCGTATGACTTAGGCGAACAAAACTTAAATTTAATGGAAGCGTTAGAAAACACTAAACAAAATTGGATGATGTTAATCCCCTATCAACAACAAGTGTTTACACTTGATAGTGTTAAAGAACAACTAAAATTGGATGGGAAGGATAAAGAATACGCAGTTTTTCTAAACAATGAAAAGTATGAACTATATTTTTTTACCAATCCTTTTGACCCACGTGTTTGGTACGGATTTTTTGCGTTAAGTCAGGGTGATGATGTATCCAGCTCGCGCATAAATTTAGATTGTATGTACGTGCGAAATGAATACTGTGAGGATATTCGTGGAGACATAATGGCTTATGAAATCGGTACGAGAATTAGCGATGTTTTAAAAACAATCATTAATTATTGCATCGATAGAGAATTTGATGTCAAGTTGGATTTTGGCGGGGGCGTGCCTGAAAAATATATGCCGACAATAAATGATTCATTGAACAAAGGTTTGTTAGATGAACTAGAAGCTCTGTAGTGCGCGTAAGAAAACTTTATGAGATCGCCTGTGGATTTTTTGAGAGAAGACGGAATCGTTGAAGAAGATCCATGTAAGTTGCTTAGAATGCTCCAAGATCGACTTACTGATTATTAATATGGGTAACTAGCAACAACAATCGCTCTAAGGGTTAGAAATGTTAAATGAAGAAATGAAGCTATCTTGTGCGAGTGGAGAGTTTATTCATCAAATAGGCAATTTACTGGCAGATGATAAAATTAAGATTTGCGGTTTAACGGCGCATGATGGAAAGTTATTGCAAGAGCTTGGTCATGCTTTGAGATTGGAACATTATTCCTCTGCAGGAGACTTTGAGACGCTTTTAACAGCTGGCATTGATATCAGTAATATGTCTCGAACAGAGATAGTGAATATGGCTGATTCTATTTTTAATAGAGCGGGTTAATTTACATTAATCGCTAATGTGATAATAAATGCTATGCAGTTTACTCATCACGATGCCGAAAACGGCAACGGCAAAGACGGACAAGTACAATTTAGAACTAATAAAAGCTGCCGCACACAAAAAGCATGGACTTATAAAAGTTTGGAATAACTGATTAGATATTTAAGGATAAAAATAAACGCATGAAAAACCAACAAATTGAAACTATTTTAGCCTCTTGGATTAACACTGGTCATGAGTTTAAACCGGGGTCAAAATTATTAAAGCATCCTGAGTATATTTATAGAAAATCAGGTGAGTGGAAGGGTTGGAACTCTTTTTAAACCAAAGTGAAGGATCTGTTTCATTTGAAAGTAACAAACAGCAGGACCAGTTAGAAGACCAGGTATGGCAACTTTATATGAGTAGATTTCATTCATAACTATCTAACACGATAGGAAACGCTTTATGGGGTATATAGGTACATTTGGTACAGCAACGACAGCACCTGAACATCATTGCAACACGTTTGGAACACCGAGTTGGTCAGGCAAACATCAAGACGATTTCACTCCATATCTTGAACGAGATTTACGCCAGTTTATTAAGCGTGAAGCAACTCGTTATGGAAATAATGATCGCGTTCAAGGATGCATAGGTGAAAATAAACGCTACTTTAATGAGCATTTTCTTCGGGGGTGGCCTCATGAATATTGGCTTGAGTGTTATCAACTTGGTACCTCGAATAAAAATAAATTCCCCGAAGTGCCGGAACGCAATGAAATTTGGCCATCAATGCCAATATAGGAACTACATAAAAGGTAAGGGTGTTTAAATGGCAGGTTTAATGGCTTTTTTTACTCTAACTTCTGGTATGTTAGGGTTTATCTTGCTCGTTATCGGATTTTGGGGATATCAGTTAGGTTATGATGACGCTGGGAATGATTTTTTAAAAGCTGGTGGGATGTCTTTTTTGGCTGCGTTCTCTTTCATTATTTTGGCCATGTTACTCGGTTGGTTGCATGAAAAAATCCTAGGTAACTGACTATTAATCCATTGATTGAGGCCGTATAAAGGCGGTGCTGGCCTAATACATTACATTCAATTTGGCACATTTAATCAACGCTTGGATCACAGGAAACTTTTTATGAGATTGATTAAAAATAGCGATTTGAGTAGACAATCTCTTGTAGTTGAGTAACTCACTGACGACTTTACTTGGTGTATATTCGTATTTTTTTGATATATCCACGATGAAATCAGCGTCGAATGACGCTGAATTGTCCATGGCTTGATAGATTGCCTTTGTACCTTGTTCAGTGAGTGACCTTTTAAACATAATTTTGTAGAACAGTTTCTGTCTGACTCTATGTTTGTGTAACTTATACGTTTCTGGGTCCTTGAGTGCTTCAATATCTACAATAATGTCGTTTTCATTATAGTCAGTAATAGAAGTTACTGATGATGTTAGCTCTTCCGTTGAGCGTAAACGGACGGAATATAATAAGTAAACAATAAGGTCTCTTCTCGCTAACTCATGCCTATCGGGTTCATGAGCCGATCCATCATCAGGTACATTCTGGCCCTCAACGCTTTCGTCATTTTCATTTTGAATATCTTGAAACTTGTTATATGAATTTTGTGTCATGAGTTAAAACGCTCCGAAACGTGTCATGACAGATAACAGAAACTCGGT
This sequence comes from Shewanella sp. MF05913, assembly GCF_059758095.1. Classification (NCBI taxonomy): domain Bacteria; kingdom Pseudomonadati; phylum Pseudomonadota; class Gammaproteobacteria; order Alteromonadales; family Shewanellaceae; genus Shewanella; species Shewanella sp. MF05913. The sequence continues at coordinate 45,351 of NZ_JCAYNT010000026.1, read as the reverse complement.
TTGTGCTCTTGAACACTGCTCGATACTGGATTGCTTCATACAGTAAAATTCCCCTTTAAAATACACATAAGCAGGTTTACGAGAGCTTACTGGCGACTCTTGCTCAGTGTTGGTCGCAATGTAAATACTTAATAGTTCATTTCTGTAAACTAACTTAGTAGATGAAATCATAGGGTTTGCATTCATAACTGATACTCCTTGTGCATACACGTATTTTACCTTATTAATTCTATTTTCTTAGCCATTTCAGGTACTATTTGGGACACGCTAATAAATTAATCTACCGCATAGTGACCACTAATATAGGTAATTGAATCCTACCCTATAAGACTTTTTAGTATATTTTCGGATAATTTGACCTTATGCTATATACAAATTTGTTGTTGCTGAAGTAAAATTAAACTGTACTCATTATGAAGTTGTTAAGACAATTTTTCATAGTGTGTCCTCCAACTGAGGGAGGGGTCCCTTGGGGAAGAAAACCAGCTTTTGCTGGTTTTTTTTCGTCTATTGAAGTTCATTAACCGGTAAAACGTTTAGTTTGGCATGAGTATCGAACCTTTCTGAGACAGAAATGTTAAAACGTTCATCCTGCTGTATTTGTGATAAAACTGTATTTAAATCATAATCTGCATCAAGATAAACAAACAAATTGATTGGTTTGATGTAGTGGCCATAATTATCTAACTTAGTAAAAGTCTCATCTTCTAACAAATAAATGTTACCAGGCTCTGCAACGGTACATTTAGTGGCTACCTGTATCATTAGCCCGGTCCAAACATGAATATTGCCTAAAAAATCAAAAAGTAAGGCTTCTGCATCACCTTTCCCTTTAAATTTCATCATGTTTTCGAGCAATTTATGTAGCTCAGACTCAAGGGAAATAGTAGGTTTCACTAGGGCCAATCGCTTTAACTCTCGTTTTATTACCTTATATTTCGGCATTTTTACTTTGGGTTTAATAAATTTTTTAATTATTTGAGTACGTTTATCTATCGGTATAACCCTATCATTGTTACTAACCTCTAAGTACATGTTTAAAAGCGCATTTTCACACACATCTTTCAAGGTGTCGTAATACTGCGTCATTCCATTCTCCTACTTTTTATCTGATCTGAATTTTGCCATTGCGCCATCTTCCGCAAGAATGTCACGACCATATCGGTAAACCATTGCCGGCGAACTCCAACGGCCAGAAACTTGAACTTGTAAAGGTGAATACCCTGCAGCTAGCAAATCTTGACACGCACCTACACGGGCAGAATGGCCACTCCAAGGAACACATCCTCGAACAAGACCCGGTGAGTATTCCGACACAACACTAAAGGCATTCTGAAAAATGTTATCGATCGCCACCCCTGATAATGGGTTGTTTTGAACCCCAATTTTGTTCGATTTATGGACTTTTCTGAAAATTAAACCGGTTCGCTCAATCCCCGCTAACGTCACATAATGATCAATCAAGTCCAAGCATCGTAAACTTAAAATAACTTTATCTGGTTCACCTGAATGACGTGATTTGGTGATAGGCACCAGCAAAATACCTCTACCATCACGGGTAAAGCTTATCTGTTCAAAGGTCGCTCTAGCCAACTCTGACTCACGCAACATAGATTCATAAGACATTGTTAATAAAGCTAAATCTCTTAACTCTATTAGTTTCTTACTTTGTGAAAACACTTGGGTTAAGACTTCTAAGTGAGCCTCATTGAATGCAGATGCCTGGGTCGTAAACTCACCATCCGTCAGCTTGCTACTTTCTATATTTTCAAACATTTTTTTGATTGTTAATGATTCAGTAGGCGACGGTAAGCCTGCGGCCAAATGCATGGTTTGAACAGCCCAAGAGTAGACTTTTAATGTATTAAACTTTACTCGTGTTGAATGTTCAAGGATGTACTTTTTAAAATGGTCTACAGAGCATGGAATTGGGACAATGGACACACCTGTACACCATTTACAGAATTGGTACCAATTCTGATTAAGTGATTTCAAGGTGTTCGCTTTCATGTCACTGGATGACAATTCAAAGTCATGCAACAACATTGAAATTAATTCTGAAATGCGGTCAAAATTAGCCGTTTCAATATCACTGTCGAGCAATGATCGTAACTCATTTTGCATGATAGAGACATCATCAAGAAGTAAGTCATTGACTTTGCGTGGGTTAATATCTGGCTTAGAACTCAGTTTAACAGAATAATTCTGATTTTTAGTCAATGATGGCATCATTTTCTCCTTTATTCATCCTCAAGATAGTCAGCAATATAGAAAAACACTGAGTTATTCTTCATCCGACCTTAAATCCTTATCGAGTGTCACCAGATAATCAATGACTGCATCAAAAGTGGTCAGTTTTTCTCTGGCCATAATTATTTTGAGCTTTTTAACTAGATCTTCAGATAATTCAAATCGAGTTTTAGTTTGACGTTTTTTTAACTGGCTGATTTCTTTTCGGATCCAACGCCAACCGGCATCAGAAAAGATAAGCTGTAAATCCTGATTTAATGCATCCATTTCATAATGATGGACATCATTTTCTGGTAAAGATGATATATTACGTATAGCTCTACTCGCTGATAACCAGATTTTATCGGCGTACTCCATGTGTTTTCTGAAATTAGGCTTATAACGTTCCGGTTGAATGGAGCCATTACTAAACCGAATGTGTTTATTCAGTAATCGAGAAGAAATTTGAACTTCATCAACAGAAAGCAGACGCATACGCTTTCCTTTGGGTTCAACATAATCATATCGCCACTGTGGAGCGATGTATTTTTCAACCGACATATTTTGTCCTTTAAGCCAAAAATCACTAATTTCCAATTTTGCGTCAATCTGGTTAGCTACCAAGAAAAACATTTAATTTTGTAATATGGGTGCACCATAATACTAAATGAGATTAAAGTAAATCTTAACTTTGCATAATTACAGTTATACAAAGTTAAGAGTAAAAAAAATGAAAATTGATACCATGAAAAATGGGGCACCCATTTTTTATCTTATATGATTTTTCTTGGGCTGGATAAAATGGAGTAGCGAAGGTCGGATGTATCGAACTCTGAAGAGTGTAGCAAAACGAGTCTTTTCAATTATTCTAAAAAGACTTGTTTTGTAGACAATGGCATTAACCATTCATAGCAATCAGATAATAACTTTAGTTGTCTTGTTGGTCCAGGACAATTGCAATCTGTCAAAAGTCTGTGCGCGTGCTTTGCATTAACGATGATGGTTTTATCTGATATAGTAAAATGACAATGACTTAAAAACGTTGTCAGTTCTAAATAAAATTTCTCAAATTCATCTTCTCGAATACCATGCAGTTCCAGTACGTCGTGAAATTGAACAATCTCTAAATTAAATGCAAACTCAGAAGCGACTAGCTCTAATTTACTGATAATATTAACAATATCATTTGTACAGCTATTTACTGTTAACGCCATAGACATCAGAAAACCCCTCAAAATCTGTTTATGCAACCATATTATTTTTTGCTGCGCGCTCACCAAGAGTATTTAAAACTGTAACCTCCCCTTGAAGTACCGCAATGATTAATTTTCCTTCCTTTATTTCAGTTGGAATAATGACTCTACCTCCATGGCCTACCGCACAATTACTGATAACTACAGACTTCAGTTCTAACAACATTTCATCGTCATAATAAAGAACGGTAATAGTTTGAAATTCAGTCATAAACACCTCCAAGTTGATGAACATATAATACTTCTTTAGCTAGCTGTTTCAGCTCAGTTCAGAGGCTATTTAGGACGTGTTAAATTTTATAGAAGGTTAGTTAATTTAATTGCAGGGATTTTACGCATTTACACCCAAAATTATTTAATTTAGGTCAAATTTTATTCATTTAATTGATGTCATTGATTCTAAAGTTGTTGAAACTATCTCAACGAAAGAGTATAAATACAAAATTAGTGGTCAGTATGCGGTAGCCTAATGAGTAATCGAGCGCACTTAAATTCTATAATCAAAAGTAACTTCCATCAGTTGCAAAACATGCTGGTAGAGTTTTCGCAGATGCTAAAAGGTTCTGTTATTGAACAACAGATTTATCAACTGCCTCTAACAAAAATTGAAGATGCCAAAGTAGATCCAGAAACGATAAACATCATCAAAATTTTTAGTAATGACGATGAAGGTCTAGATTTTTTACAGAAAGCATTCACGACGATGAAACTCGACGCTATAACATACAGCACTTATCTTGCTCACCGATACCCTGGATATATAGTGCTTCCTGAGACTATGCAGCGTGAAGTTAACTTGTATATTGATGAAATCAATAGACGTAAAGCAGAGTTTCATTTGTCTGTTAAAGCTGGGTATTCAGGAAGACAAAGTGCACATAAAAACCTACACAAATTAATAGAAAACGTAGTGCTTTTATCTGCAACAAGGAATATTAGAAGTTGTGATATCCCTATACACACTGTTAGTTTTTATTGGCAACACAAATCAATTCATAAGGTTATTACTATTGAAGAAGCAAAAATTATTTTAGAAAAATCAAAAGATAATCCAACGTTTGAATATGCTTGGGCTCATCGTGATGAAAAGTTAGATATGATCCAAAAGGAATTAGAACACCTTAATCACATACCTAATAATCATCGGATTGTCGAAATAAACCAAACCAGAACACAACCGTTTGTTGATTTATGGACTCGTTCGAATAATGGGAAATCAAATAAAAAAGTGGCCACATACAATGCAACATTGCCAGTTATTTTATTTGGGGAGCCACCACAGAAAACTAATATTCTGACTGATTATCATCGTGAAATGGTTAAATTTAAAGAAGTTGCACACACATTAATTAACACTCGAAAATCTTGGTACGCTGTGCCTGAAAAATAGAGGTATATTATGATCACATTCTTACTTGCTACGACACTTGTTTTTCCATCAATAAGCGAGCTACCAAACGGAGTAAAAGTTGATGATAGACAATTGTTTATGGTTGCATCATACGTCATAGAAGAACCAAAGGTGTCACAGCAAAAACGCTATATTGACAGCCTGTATAACACTCAGATGCAGACTTTACAGTCAAAAATTACAAGTAACAACCAACGTTTTCTTAACCTAATTAACTCTAAAGTTATTGTTGGCAAAACCATGTTACTTAATAAAAACAGCCTAAAAAGCAACGTTGATACCATTTTGGATATGTCATATCGATTTAATGAGGCAAGTGAATGACCGAATCTTACTATGTATTCTTTCGATATAGCTTATTTAGGATAAGCGTAATCGCGTTTACTATTCCTTTTGTAATTTGTTTATTGATAACTATTATCAACTATAATATTTATCAGTACCATCTACCTTATCATTGGTTTCTCGTAACTTTTATACCTTTCCTATTTGTAGGTTATAAAATCAAAATCAGAGTTAAAGAACAGAAATTAATGATAGAACGATGTTTCATTAATGTCATTTTATTGAAAACACACTCCGCTCTGCGTGACGAAAATTCGGTAAAGTGGATTCGTTCAAATGATAATGAAGCGTTGTATGAGCTTTATGCTGATGGCGAAAAAACAGGACTAATCATAGATTTATAAGCTAATACACTTAGTTACTTTAGTTAAGTAGGACTTACTTTAAAAAAATTAAAGTTAAGTTATTTAAATCTTATAATAAAGTTAGTTATAATCAATCTATAACCTTTCTCGCTTCGGAGTTTTTATCAAATTATCTTATCAAGAAGCTAAAGAACTGATTATGGAGTTTGGGATATTCACCGCCAAAGAATACACAAGATTCAGGAAGAGTTCTGTTGATTTAAAAAAGCAATTACCATATCAACCAAGCGTCTTTTACAAAAAGGAATGGGCTGGATGGAATGAATTTACAGGTATTAAGCATAAGAGTAGCAACATAGATCTTCAGCAAATTCAAAAAATTGCTATTGAAATGGGGATCAAAACTCGAGAAGAGTGGCGAATGGCGGTTGCTACGAATCGGATAGACGCACCATTATATATATCAAAGGTGCAAGGATTCAGTAATTGGTCTCAATTTCTTAATGTTGAAAGGTATGTTGGTTTTGATGAGCTGCTAAATTTTACTCGTTCATTAAATTTGAAAACTCAAACTGACTGGCGTAAATGGTGTAGAGACAACGAAAGACCGTCAAGTATCCCTTTTGATCTACAAACCCACTATAAGAGTGACTACATATCAGCTAATCCTAATTCAAAGATAAGTTTTTGGCGTTTTATATTTGTTGGTTTTAAGTAGTAAATTTATACAAAAATCTATTCATTGTATTTAATTTTGTAGAAATCCCGTGATGGGATTTCTACAAACCATTTTATTTACATTACACCCTTCCGCCCACTGAAGCGTTAGAAAAATTAATTACACTTTCATTTTCCCTTTGCTTTGCTTCTGATTCGTTATCAATATTTACATTTTGCTCGCTTCCAGCCGGTGTAGCAGCATCATTGCCTTGAGTCCCATTGTTTGCTACTTGAGCCGGAGCTACGCTGGCATTACTCTGGCCTTGTTCACTGGCAGCTGGTGTAGCAGCATCATTGCCTTGAGTCCCATTGCTTGCTACTTGAGCCGAAGTTACGCTGGCATTACTCTCACCTTGTTCACTGGCAGCTGGTGTAGCAGCGTCATTGCCTTGAGTCCCATTGCTTGCTACTTGAGCCGGAGCTACGCTGGCATTACTCTGGCCTTGTTCACTGGCAGCTGGTGTAGCAGCGTCATTGCCTTGAGTCCCATTGCTTGCAACTTGAGCCGAAGTTACGCTGGCATTACTCTGACCTTGTTCACTGGCAGCTGGTGTAGCAGCGTCATTGCCTTGAGTCCCATTGCTTGCTACTTGAGCCGAAGTTACGCTGGCATTACTCTGACCTTGTTCACTGGCAGCTGGTGTAGCAGCGTCATTACCTTGAGTCCCATTGCTTGCTACTTGAGCCGAAGCTACGCTGGCATTACTCTGGCCTTGTTCACTGGCAGATGGTGTAGCAGCGTCATTACCTTGAGTCCCATTGCTTGCTACTTGAGCCGAAGCTACGCTGGCATTACTCTGACCTTGTTCACTGGCAGCTGGTGTAGCAGCGTCATTGCCTTGAGTCCCATTGCTTGCTACTTGAGCCGAAGTTACGCTGGCATTACTCTGACCTTGTTCACTGGCAGATGGTGTAGCAGAAGATGCAGTGATATTACCTTGAGTCCCATTGCTTGCTACTTGAGCCGAAGCTACGCTGGCATTACTCTGGCCTTGTTCACTGGCAGCTGGTGTAGCAGAAGATGATCTATCAACATTCACACTTGTTTCATTTTTACTGTCAGCGCTAGATGAACCAACAAAACTTAAGTAACCATCATCCTTACCACCGATATCCTGTCCTGGACGATCACCAACATCTTCTTTAATTCTACTTCTTGCATCATTAACAAAATCAGAAACATACTCTTTTTGCTCTGGAGTCAGCATATGGTCCATACGTGAGGCAATTTTCTCCATATGATCCAATTTAGTGGATATCTCGTCTCGTGTTGATTCTCTATCGCCTGAAGGTATCCAAAATGAGCCGCTTGTAATTTCTGTGCCTCCAGAAACTTCAGCAAGCAAATAATTTCTATTACCTCCAGTTTCTTGCTTTTCTAATACCTTAGAAAGATCACTTGCAGCTTTTTCGGTTGCAGAACTAAATACTTTGCCATCACTTTCCTTATCTGCTTCACGTGCCAACCCAAGATTTTGCATAGCTGATAAGTATGTTGCAACACCATCACCTTTTTCGGATTCCGATCTCTTGATAGCTTCATCGATAGCAGGAGTTTTACTCTCTTCATTTGAGGGCCTTTCAGCCGCGTCACTCTTGTAGTCCTGAAGCCAGTTTGCACCTTTAGAAAGCATTTCTAACGTGTTTTTATCGAAGTTATTCTTACTTGATTCAGTCCCTTCACCATAAGAGCCACTTTCATTTTTCCCAAGAATATCAGTCATTAATTTGTCATTATTTAGGACAGAAATCATACTTTGCGCACTTTCAACTTTATCATCATATCTTGACGTCAACCTATCATTCATCGAACCTGTTTTTACTTCATCTAAATGACTTAGAGCATCAATACCCTGTGCATATTCTGGCTTATAACTAGAAATATCTTCGCCAGCCAACGTTTTCTGTTCGACCATATTGTTGAATGCAGCTGCTCCACCGGGTTTAATCACCTCAGTTGCGGCAGGAATAACATTTTTGGCTAAACCAAGAGTGCTTTGATTAGAATCTTGGTTGTCTTTCAGTTCATTAATATTTTTGTTTAGTTCTTTTACACCAGTAGCAGACACACTTGGAATTTCACCACCTGTTAATTTCTCACCACTTGATTTAATGCCGGGCATATCAATATCTTTTGCTTGCTCAGCTCTCTCTTGTGCGCCTTTGGCTTCTTTAGTGCCATTATCGATATTAGAAGCAGTGGAAGTTTTGAGATCACCAGCGTCATTGATAAAGTTCGATGCAGAAGGAATAGCTGGTGCAGCAAGGCTCAGCTCCGCATTTTTTTCATCAAATGATTTGTTACCGGCCTCAATTTGGGCCAATACATTTGCTTGCTTGTCATAAAATTCAGATGCGGATCCGGCATTTGTAACACCAACATTCGATAATGTTTTGAAAATATCCCTGTTCGTTTGAGCATCTTGCTTTTCTTTGCTCGTATCAATGCCGTTTTTATTTGGATCGATATCAATTGCATCATTTGCTTTCACAAAATCCATTAACGCTAACGCTCTAGCATCACCACCTGGATTCACTGATTTACCCGATGTTTCTTTTAAATGAGCAGATTCACGTTCTTTCAAGTATTCATCACCTGACTTTCCGTCAATTGTAGTGTTTTTAATCCTGTCCCATAAATCTGGGTTTTGGCTAGTCATAAAACTTGCAATACTCTGATTTCTTAATTGATTACTAATCGCTGAGTTATCAATTTCTTGTGTTCTCGATAGCTGCTTTGAATCGGTCAACAGACCACTGAGCGCGGTACTTTGCTGTGTGAGTGCCTGTGCTTGTCTTGAATAAGACGCCGCTTCTTGAACGCTCTTTTGAAATCCATCTATGCTAGATGCAGACAGCACCTCACTGCCTGCACGAATTTTGGATAAATTCGCGTTAATCTTTTCGGATTGATTCTGAGCATTTTGTAAATTCCGTTGATAGTTTTGTTGAGTTGTTTGATCTGCGTTTGTACCCAAGCCCACTGATGCTTTTAGGTCAGCGCCAAATTTAGCACCTAAAGATCCAAACATTCCTGAGCCACCACTAGATTTTCCACCCAAACTAAGTTGCCCACCGGCATCTAATTCGATTGCACCGCTTGCAACTAACTGTTGTGCTTCTTTGTAAGACATTATCCCTGTGTCAGAAATGGCTTTTGCGGCTGATGACGCCCACTCAGAAGCATTAGAAGCTGTAAATGAAGTGGTTTGAGTGTCATTAAAGCTCAATCCCGCACCTTGGTTATTACTAAACACATCATTGAGAGCGGTTTGCGCACTTGCAGCCTTAGACGCTGCTTGACTATTTAATGATTGCTGACCGGCAGTAAGTCCCGCACTTGCGGATTGGCCAACGTTAGTGCTTCCCATGGATGTTTTAACCATGCTATCACCACGGAAAAATTCACCCGTATTATTTTGATATTCACTTGTATGGTTACCAAAATGAGCATTGCCATTTTGCATCGACGTCCCGGTGTCAGGTGAAAGACGTTTAGAATCAATACTTGGATCTGCCATTGCTTGTTTCGCCATACCTTGCATTGCATGAACACCCCGGTAGAGAACAAACACACAAATTGCGGGTATAAAAGTGTAAAGCATCCCTGAAATACTGATATAACTATTTGCCGTTGCAAATTGGCTATCTATCGCGGAAAGACTAAATTGACTCTTTCCTGCAGCAACTGCATTTGTAAATCGATTTGTCATTGCCAATGCAGTAAATAAATTCACTAAAACAATCATGATTGACCACAATTGAACAAAAACCCATGCCGCAAAATATTGACCAACAGCCATTAATCCTTGACCAGAAACAGCAAGTGCCAAGCCAATAAAAGGAGTTAAAAATACCGTTAATGCTTCAAAGAATGATTGCATTACTTCAGCATTTTCCATCCAATATTCTTTTTTTGTCGCGTTAGCAAGTTGGCGCTGCCTGACTGTATCGAACATGGCTCTTGAAACTTGCTGTCCATACTCTGAATTTGGAAAGTAATCCATAAAAACACTTTTAAGGAAAGCGGCATTGGCCAGCTCTAGTGATGACTCTGCATTTGGAAGTGTACCCTGCATTGAGTTTTGTGATAGAAAAACACTTACCTTATCTAAATCAGCACCTTGAGTGATCAATCTTTTTTGCAAATTATCCTGAAATACAGAACCTTTCATCATGCTATCGAGTTTAGTCCATGCATTAGGGCAGGTAAGTCGTTCACCTTCAGGAGTGCCAGCAACCAAGTAGCTAGTAGTATATATTTTAGGATTGGTTACCTTTAACTGTGACATTATGTCTCGCGGAGTGGCATCCATTACTGCATCGATAGACGGTACAGATTCTGGTGAGATCATGTTTGCAGTTGTGTAGCAATCTTCTAAATAAGTTCGGAATGAACTGCATACGTTAACGCTTTTGTCTGTGGTAGGTGTACACGCAGCAGTGTAATTAACTTCATCCAAATTAACAAAATGTTGAATCGGACTTAACGCCTCCCAAGTATTAGCAACACCAACAATTGAAAAAGCTTGAGCCATTAAGTCAGCGACAGCTGTACCGCTATTCGTGATTAACCATCCACCCAACGCAGGAAGCAAAGGAACATTGTTAACCTCTTGAAAAGACATATCTCTTTTAGATGTAATCCTAACATCTACAAGAGATTGAGGTCCTAACAGTCCCATGACAAAAATAAGAGATACTATAAATCCCTTAGCAGGAAACGGTGATTTATCTTGATTCACCGCCCACAACAACGAATTCCAAATCAAACCAAGCAGTAAACCTATCGATAATAAGACATAAACATCATTTGTTGACCATAACCTTGCTATACCTCTAAAGACTTCTATTAGGAATGTTGCATTACCTATTGAATATATTTCCCACATAGAATTTACCCTTATTTACTTGAGCTTAGTAAGATAGATAGATTTGTTTCAAGGTTGGCTCTGTTTTCCACAATTCGCGCTTGAATATCACCATGCCGTAACATTTCATAGTTTGATTCAAATGTTTTTATGTCTTTTTTTGATTGAGCCAGCCCGACGGGATAAACTTCGTCAATGTTGTGATTAGTCTCTGCCGTGGTCAAAGCTGTGTTCACTTTTGAAATGAGGTCATAAGCCATATAGTCCATAATAGCGGCCGTTGCTTCAGTCGCTTTGTATTTAGCATAACTGGCTCCGAACTCGTCCGTAGCACCAAAGGTTTTCATCATTAAGTGCATGTCACTAGCTACCCAATACAACAATTTACTTTCATCTTCAGTAAATTCTGCGTTGGGTTCGGTATAGGTTTTCTTCCATATAGAAAATATTTCTTTGCGTAACTTAGGTAGCAGCTGCTTTACTGACACAGTGCTTTCAACTAAGGATAGGCATTCATCATCAGCACACTTGTAATATTTGATGTCGATATCTTCATTTTCAGAGTCTATTGCCTCAGCGTTATAAAAGAGGTTTGTAAAATATTCAGCTCCCTTACCGGGAACATAGGTCACGCATGTTTTTTCTCCACCTACAATTGGTGTTGTACACATAGAAGAATCAGTCGTTGTAACAGTGGCGCCGAGAATAGTGAATACAAGCTCATTCTCTTTAACTCCACCAAAATCATCGAACAAAAAGCCTCTAGGGTTCATTTCTGCCATTGGTTTGATCAGTGAGTTCTGCGCAATTGTTGTACCTACTTGTTCGGCTAAATCAGATACAGACATTTTTGAAGTCGCTCCATGCTGCGCTTCATTTTGATCAGGTGAAAACCCGAGTGCCACATTGACAGACTTTAATTGATTAGCCACAAATCCTGTTTCTGTGCCTGATGTGGCATTGCCAGTACCTAGCGCTTCTTCAGCCCACTTTGCACCTTGTTGACAACCGTCGATGTTAAATTCATTCATTCCGTTAACCAACGTGGTTAACTCATCAACTATACCTGCCGCCATTGGTGACATCGATTGAAGTGCTAACTTAAATGCATAGGTTGCCGCACCCTGCATAACCGCTCGACTTAATTGTGCTAATTCGTCACCAGAAATAAAACTAAATGAGCCGGCAAAGATATCAATGTCGCCACAGGGCCCTACATTCATATTTGGCAACCTTGCGCTTACGATTGGTGCAGCAGGTCCTATGTTCGGGCGATATGAAAATCCACCTAAATTCACTCCGTAGCGGCCATTTCCATGTACGCTGGCACTAGGTGCAGATTTAGAATACATATCATTAAAAACATCCTGCATTGGATCTGCATTCGTAAAGGATGTACTAAACGCTAAAACAATTAACAAACTTAATTTACATAATTTCATTTATTTTCTCCGTAACGAATTGGAGTGCCAACTGGTGAAGTCGTCAAATCGACTCTGCTTTGAAGAGCGTTATAAAGTGTTTCAGGATCTGTTAACTCACTTTCTTTTATTTGCAACAAACCATTATCTAGTACATTACTGCGTCTAACAGACTGAACCGATTTATACTCGTTATCATCTATCCATTCATACTTATGTGCTGCTGAAACTAAAGCATCCTGAATTTTGGGTAGCGCTGAAACGCCATTGCTTAGTAGTTCGAATTTAGATGCGTCATTTGAGACAAGGAAGGTAGTAGGAGTAACGGTTACATTAAACTCGCGTGATGCCTGGCCGTCGTAATCAATCACAACTTTATCATCAGGAATTCCGGGTATAGAACCACCGTCGAGAGATACATACAAAACATTCATGCCATATTCACGAGATAGAAACTGAACGATAGGGAGCTGCTTTACGCAATATGGACACGTACTAGAGAAAAAGAACCACACCCCTGCTTGAACTGCTACTTTTTCGATAACTGGTTTTTGTGCTTTGAGGACATCTTCTTTAAATCTGCTTAGCATAAACGAGTCGGTAGGGCGTCGATGATCTTCAGACAACCAACTAGCTTCTTTTCTAAAAAATTCACTTGATTTAGTCGCAAACTGAGAACTGTAATCAAGCATCAACCTCTGGGCCGCATAGAACGCGCCTAAATTCTCAGTTGAAGGATTACTGATAGCATTAGCCTGAAGTTGCGGTAAATTCTTTTTTAACCATTCAACGTCAATATCAACCATTTTCTCATCAGGTAAAGGCTGCGAAGATGCTGGTGGAGCCTGTTCTTCTGGTGATTCCGGCTCAATCGCTTCTGGTGCAGGCTCGTGCCAAAACCAACCACGTTGACTTTGTTCATAAAAATCCGGTTCTACAGCAATACACGGGATGCAAGCAGACATCATCAGAATTAGGCTTAAATGTTTTATAGTTGTCATATTCAATCCTCTGGTAGAAATACATAATAACAACCGAAGACTGGACTTTTCGTTGGTTCAGACGCCAATTAGGACGCTGAACGGAAATTTGAACTAATAAAGACGTTTAATGCGGATTGAAGACGGTCGACTGACGTGGCATGGAAAAATCAATATATTATTAAAGGTTGGAATTCTGAATGGCTATGCGATTTAAGATAACTGAAGAACAGAAATTAAAAAGTGACCATCGAACTTGAGGCCACTTTTTCAATAAAAAAGACTAATAAATAAACTAACCATTTGAAACTAATTTCTCATCTGCCTGATATCCATTATGTACTCTTGCCATACTTTTCGAAAAAAGCATAGCTTTTGATGCCTTTAAAAATACATCACTATTAAATCGTTCTGTAGTTGTCACATCTGACGTATATAGAGGCATTTTTGCAACTCCAGAATCAAACTTATTGATATCATATTGTTGATTTAGTGAGATAGCTGAGTAATTCTCTACACACGCCCAGCAGAAAGAACGGGCAGCCCTCTCGTGAATTATAAATTTGTTAAAACAATTTTTCGATTGACACTCACAAACTAAATATTCATTTGAAACTACTTTTTTCAATAAATAGGTAAATCTTGAAATATCACAAATTTGTCTATCTATTAACTCAGGATATTGAATAGTTGCAACTTCCCATGCGGTAGCGATGTAACTAACATTAAGCCCACGAGTCAACGATGGGTCGTCAGAAACTGCACCATAGATTTTAAAAAGAACATTTGACATTTTAAAGCCGTCGAATGAATTCGTCCAACTATTCGAAAAACCTCTTGAGAAAAGTAACTTTGGATCAGATGCGCCAAATATTCGAATAAGCTTGCTTGTGCCCGGAACAAATTCAGAAATTAACTTTGGCATCATTCCTAGCCCATGCAGACGTCTGGCTAACAAATTATTTTTCGCTATATTTATTCCTATTGATGTAGTCATAACCTTAATCCCTTAGCTATGAAGCTATTGAAAACAATGCTTGTTCAATATATGAACCAGATTTTTTATTGATATAAAAGAACTTATTGTAATCTATTTGTTCATTTACTATAAAAAATGGAAAAACTGGTTCGATGAAATGCATTTTATTTGATTCCAAATAGACATCATTAATCAAGTCTATTGTGGATTGCTTCATAAATAGCAAGCCCTTTGTAAATAATGGTGCTGTATGAGCGCATAAACATATATTTTGAAATATAACTGATTGGTATTTTGATAATAAATCTAAACTATCATTTTCAGGATTTACCATTAACCCGATTTTAGCACGCGTAGTTACCTGGCCAGATATAGACTCAAAAGAAAGCAAGTTACTTAAGAAATATTCAAAAAGACTATATTGAGAAATATCCATCTTCGATGTTAAAACCCAGTTTTTTAAACCGTTTACGAAATCACTCCAATCTTTTTTATCTGTTGTTACTAGCTTAGATAAATGCGATGGTTTTAGGTTAAACACTCCGCAGCAATCAGCTGGATACTGTGAGGCGTAGTCATGCAATGCCAGCAAATAGCCGACCTGAGCCTTCATCAACGCTTTGTAGTAACTTTCAACATTCGACATTGTAAATCCTTCACTCTAGCATCTGCACAAATTCTGCACATTTATTTTAACCACACGTGTTTGTGTAATCAACTACTAATATTTGATTTGCATCAAAGCTACGTAAAAAGATGAGTTTTTATCCGCATAAAAAATAGAGCCTTAACTCTAAGCTGTTGTTTGAGTTATAAATAAAAAGGCCACAAAAATATCAACTATTTTTGTAATTCTTCAAAATTTGTGCTTTATGTCACAAAGATAACCCATATTAGTTGGAAAAAACAATGCGATTTGTGTGAAATTTCGATGCTAACGTTGTACATAAAAAGCTAAACACACAATAACCCTCAACCTGACGGTAAAAATCGGTATCCATACCAATCTGGTAATCGCACACTACTTTGCAACATATATAAACATCACGAATTACAGATTCCATCAAGTTAAAATACCAATTGTGCTGTACCCGCTTAACGCCTATTCCATTAAACGCAGGTATTTTCCAACATATATAACTAACCCTTTAAGCAGGCGTTTGAACTATAGAGACTTCGTTCAAAATTCAACCTAATAATTATTCAAATTTTCCATTTTTTCCTGAGCTTAATGTTGGAAAGTTCACTGCGTTTCCAACAGATAGTTCCTTTGGAAAAAAGAAACAATTCCTTAGCTTTTCTTGGGGAAGCTTTTTTTTGCATTTTCTCGTTCAGCGTCCTAATTGGCGTCTGAACCAGCTAAAACCAACCCTTCTATATGAGATTATCAAGCTTCACTTAGTAAGGAGGTTTTGATGTCAGTTGAGTCCGATAGCCTACAAATTGCGTTGGATAACATTCAAGAGTGTTACGAAGCGCTAGTGGACCGTGCACAGTTATTGGTAGATGGGTACTGGCACGAATGGAGAGAGCGTAATAAACAAATTTTCAACTCCGGTCTAAAGCCTGGAGAGGCGAACTACGTAAACACAGGACGACTAGCCCCAAGATTGAAGAAATCGAAAATTACTCATCGAGTGTATCTGGAGTGGTTAGATTGGAAAAAAACCACATACAGGAAATATCAGAATCCTCGCTCTGGTGTTCAGATTAAGCCAAATAAGCGTGACGGTTATACATGGACAACAATTTCAAAAAAAGCAAATGCATGGGAGAAAATTTTATTCGATAAATACGAACCATTATTTAAAGCATTGAGAAAGGCTTTGGCTGTTATGGCCGACCAAATATCTATGCTAAAAAAAACAATTAAACTTTTAAGTTAAGTAAGGTGAATATTATGGCAAATCAAACAAACCGTAAAACAGATGTTGATTCACAAGTCCGTCGTAAAACAGGTGTCGCACAAATTGAGTTAAAATCAGAATCAGTTTTTTTACACATGCGCGGACAAGCTGGCGATGCATTAAATAACTCACTATATAGGCTTGGTGAGTTGTTCAAAATGACAAATAGATCAGCAAATAAGACGACATACAACATGCTAAAAGAGTGGTTTCAAAACGAAATCATTAACGTCGCTGAAATAGAGATTGAGAAATTAGCTACTCATTTCGAATCACTGCAATCTGATGTCATACCGGGATATAGCTTTGTCGATATTAAAAACCCTCAAATGAATCTAGATATTAATATTATTCATAAGAGTCATATCGAAGTTATTAATATTATATCAAAAATTGATTTTATTATGGATGATATTGAGGCAATAGCATTATCGGGGACGTTTGACGATGAAGTTGAACAGTCTTCACGAAATCAGGCCTTATTAATATTGAATAATATATCAACCAAAATTTTTAAAGTTACAAAACCCGGAAAAAGAAATGGCGGCGCATTCTCCCCTGTTTACTTTTTGGAAGGTTTGCAAAAAGGCGTTTTCAGTCTTTACCCTGACGACAATCAACCTAACAATGATAAAAGTAACGACAAAGTTATAACTCTTGAATCAAAAGAAGTAAAAACTAAATCTGATAATTCAGTTGAACAATCTAGTGTTGAGCTTACAGAGGCTATTTAAATGAGCAATCTTTCTATCCATGCGTACAAATTGAGAATGCGACTAAATTCTTTATGGTCACGCTTTGATATTTGGGATAAATCGGATAGTCAGCTTAACAAACAAGATGAAAAAAGATTAGATGCCGTTTTACATTACCCATTAAAAGCGGCGTCTATTCCTATTGTTAGTTTAGAAACACTAATTAGTAGACAGCAAGATAAAATTCGAATAATCGAAAGAGACATTGGATTAATTTATAAAGGCTGTGAATTCAATTTTGTAGATCTTGTTGAAAGTACGATTAAGGCTTATTTGGGATATTGTCATTTAATTCCTGCCTCAGAAATGGATCACCACCAATACATAGGAGGTTTACTAGAGCACTCTTTGGATGTATCTATTCGTTCACTTCAATTCGCAATGAGCTTTATGCTTGATGAAATGGGATTAATTGATGAGGACCAAGCCCGCAGACCTAGATATGAATTTGCTGCTTGGGTATGTGGGCTGCTACATGATTCAGGAAAAATCATTTCAAACGTACAAGTTATTGGTTCCAACGGTGATATTTGGCGCCCATTGAGCGAAACGATTTTCGAATGGGCCAAGCGCAATAAAATCGACTCATATACAGTCGTTCATCAAAAGGACAGATTAAACAACGATCACGAAACTAACTCAGTACATTTTTTACCACTTGTATTAAACGATGTGGCCAAAAATTACCTGCTTGGTTCGCACGACGATTTGTATTCAATGATAACGCAAACGCTTGTTCACTATCACTCATACAAAGGTTACCTGTTTAACGCTGTCAGAAAGGCCGACTCAGAATCTACATATGATGACTATGCACGCGTATGGCTCCACGACTCTTCAAGAAAAAAATCATTGACGATGGGTGTAGTGAACGCAATGCGTTCTCTATATTCGAGTTGGCAGATAAACAAAGTTGGAGGGGATATATTTGTTTTCAATAATCAGATTTATATCGCTTCAGACAAGCCAATTAATGATGTAATCAAAAAATGCCTCGACTACGAAATAAAACTGCCAAATTCAGCTAAGGCGTTAATTTCCATCCTTTTAGATAAACGCATTCTATCGATGGTTAGCGACAAAAGCACTCATGCAAACCTATATCTAGGCAACTTTACTGAAGCGGATATTGAGGAGTTTACATTAAACAAAACAGGTGCAATGGCAAAAATTACACCTATAACGGTCATTCTAGTTGAATGGCCGAACTTTGTAATTGGCGACAACCCTATCCCTGGGAATGTTTATGGTGCGTTAAGATATAACACCAAAAAAAATAATAATGTACACCAGCTCTATAACGCTAACGGTGCAACATTTGTCATCCCAGCACAAAACCAAACATTACCTGCAACAACTGACACAACCGAAGCAACAGTGATCAGTTCTGCATCAGCAACAGCAACAGAAAGTTATACAACACCCGAAATCGTTGAAACTCAAGATAAAGCGACGACAACTGCAGCTCAAAGCAAAACCAAAGTAACTACGCCCAAAAAAATATCTGTCACAAAACCGATAGTGCAACAAGCTGAGCAATCTATGGCTCAGCAAGTCTCTATAACAGAGAGTGAGTCATCTACAAGTAAAACACCAAAAAGCCCTAACAAGGCATTGAGTAAGCCAAAAACAACCAAAACAACCAAAACAACCAAAACAAAGCTAGATAAAACAAAACAAGAACCTGAAATCAAAACTGATGTGACTGTTACTGAAGAACCATTGGAAGAGAATTCAAACTATCCATGGATTAAATCAAAACGGAGACCAAAACCAATTGATGATGCGCTATCAAAACTAATTGGAACTTCAGAAGACATATGGCTATCACCTGAAGGGGTGGCAGTTAAATTAGATTTTTTGACAGAAAAATCTAATCAAAATGCAGGCCAAATTATTAACGCTATGAGCTTTTTGAAGTTAATGAAGAGCAACAGCAAAAACCAGCAAATTTCAACACTAATTAAAGACAATGACAAAATCTTGTATGTGTTACTTGCTGATGATGTCGCTGAAACATTTTCTTCATCATTGAGTGACAGATCACCTTTACCAAGAATCAAACCATCACCTGAAAATAAAGCAATAACCACTGAACCGGTAATCGAAACCTCATCGGAGACAACGGATTGCGATGTTGAAGTTCAACAACAAGCAATTCCTTCACACACTGAAATTGACAACAACACAGTGGATATTGAAGAAAATAGCTTGCAGGCCTGTGATGATGAAAATGATGAATACACGAGCAAGCCTAAAGAAATGCTTTATGAGTCGTTGATTGCTGAATTAAAAAGCGCATGTCCTCACCTTAAAAATACAGACATAAGAAGCTTCACTAAATCCGAAAATATAACACCGATTGTTTCTGAGGATGGCTCAATAACCATCAACATTACTTCGGTTGAGCTTGATGAATTAAAATGGAAGTTGAGAGAAAACAATGAATAACCGCAGCAGTTTAACTTACAGCGAAACACTGTTTAGACCATTGTATGAGCTAAACGCAGCATATGTTTATATTGGCGCAGGTTTATGCACCGGCGTAATTAGTCAGACAAGCGATTTAAATTCAAACTTTCTAGATACGCCAACTATTCTAGCGGGAGGTTTAATCGGAATAGGTCTATATAAGCTAATCACAACCTACCCTAAAATGAGGCAGCAACTACAGCTTTTCATCAATAAAATTGAGTTTATAGATGTAGATGTCGTCAGGTATATCAACAAATGGAAAACAAACTCGAAATCAGAAAACTTTAAATACACTGATAAGCGAGAAATTTACATAGGCAATGGTTTTGAGTGGGGGCCTGAACATGCACAAAGAGCATATCAAATTATGGATATGTCGAACGATTTACGTGAAATGGAAATCCCTTTTGCGTTAAAACCCATAGTTTATAAATACAAAAAACACACCCGCAGTATGGGCGGTAAAACATGGATTCACGCTATAGGCAGTGAAACAGCTCAAATTGTTAACGAAGACACGTTTTACGGACACTCATTTATCACAGGTGTAGTTGGGTCAGGTAAAACCACACTTCTAAGATTGCTGGGTACAGGTTTTTTGCATATGGGGAACTCAATTGTCGTTATTGATCCAAAGGATGACACGAGCTTAAAGCAAGGGTTACGCAAAGAAGCTGAGGCATTAGGGATTGGTCACAAGTTTTATGAGTTCTGCCCTGCCAGACCGAGTGAGTCATGCGCAATCGATATTTTGAAAAATTTTGCAACACCCTCGGAAATTCCAACACGCATTGCAAGCCTACTAAAATCTGGAAGCGGCGCGACAGACAGCTTTATTGAATTTGGTTGGCAAACTATTTCTCAAGTGACTGACGGAATGATTTATTGCTCAGAAAGCCCAAAGCTCACTGAGATTTATCGTTACATGCGGTCAGGAAAAACAGAGTTATTAGAAAAAGTGTTAAGCAAATTCTATGAATTACGTTTTGGCCAGCATTGGAGACAATCTAAATTAAGTCAAATGACGGGTTTAGGCGAAACGCCGATAGAAGGGATGCTCAACTATTATTCTCAAAAAATTCCTAGCACTGAAAAAGCTGCATCAGTTGACGATGTTATTCAGTTTGTTACACATAACCATGAACATGCTCAAAAAATGTTAGCAAGCGTGTTTCCGTTATTTAAAGTGCTATGCAGCAATCCACTGGATAAATTGCTTTCACCCATTCGCGGTCGTGACGACATAGAGATTATTGATATTAAGCGCGTCATTATGGATGGAGGGATAATTTATTGCGCATTGAACTCAATGAATGATCCACGTACTGCAGGGCATCTAGCCAAATTGTTATTGGCAGACATATCATCATGTTTAGGTGATAGGTACAACTATGGCAGTGGTGAAGAACGGCGAGTGTCAATCTTGGTGGATGAGGTTCACGCTGCTGTTGCAGGCAATGACAGTTTAATTAACAACTTGGCACAGGGTCGTGCAGCTAAGTGTCAGTTCGTTCTTAGCACCCAAACAATCCCAGACTTAATAGACATGACTGACCAAGCTACAGCTGACCGCTATTTAGGGTTGTGTAATAACTTTTTCAGCATGAAAGTGACCGACATCCAAACTCAAGAATATGTCTCAAAACAATTTGGCCAAACAAACATCAGTGATGTTGGTGTCCAATATTCTATCCAATCAGGAACTGGACAAGCCATATCTGAATTCTCTGGTGGTTACAAAGAAAACATAACGAAAACACGTGAAGATATGTTTCCTATCACGCTAATAGGAGACTTACCGAAGCTGCAATATGTTGCGCGACTATCTAATGGCCAAAAGCTTAAATGTAAGCTTCCAATTATTAAGGGTTAGATATGGACATTTCTCGGATCACTTCACAACACGAAGGCACAAAAGAAATTGTTTTATTACTCGATAAGCTGGTGGGTGGTAGCAAATATTTGCACTTACACGACACGCCTATCATCGACATAATTTTACTTAAAGCGATGTTGGCATGGGATAGAGAGCAAGATGCAGGTCTTGAACAGCAATTCACAATGTTTTCTAAGTCAATACTCTATGACCTTTACCAAGTCACCCACTTTAAAGTGAGTTTTCGGGTAAATGAGTCTGAATCGATTCATTGGGACTGCATATCACAAACATTTGAAGAATTTAAACAAGATTCCAAAAACAACAGAAAGAAGTTAAAAAAGTGTGATTGCTTCAAAGACAACCCCACACCTCAAAACTCATGCAACTGTTTAAAAATCGAATATATAGATAAACGCTCATTGTTATCCAATGATGCAATCTCTTTATTGCTTGCTCGTCATGTATTTAATCGAAGGGTACTGAATCTGCTAGGTCTACCACTACCAGCCCGGCAAACGGTTTATTCATTAAGCAGCTCACTCATAGAACATCCATAGGAGAGTAAAAATGTCAGAGCTCATTAAAGACCATGGCGTATCAAAGTTACTGTCATTGTTCTTGTTGATATTCACCGTAAGCATTTTAGTGATACTCACGGCTATGCCCAGCAGCTTATTTCAAAAAGAAATGGAAACAGAGGTGAAGGCATTATCTGTATTAATCAGTGAAAACCAATGGTTAATGTTAACTCATGAAGTAGAAAGTAATTACACGCAATCATATGTACGAAGTGGGCTTCATCAAGCAGTAGAGGATGCACTTCTTCCATCGAGTGATTACAAAATCAAGAAGATTATCGATAACTTCAAAGGTGAATTCATCTTAAACCGAGTAGTAAACAACCTTCACATACTGTCTTATCAAATGGTTTACCGCCTATCAATGATGAAGTTTTGGGTTTGGATCATGTTGCCGTTTTTTTTCGCATTAATTTATGACGGATACATGGTGAGAAAAATCCGAATGTATGAACCTCGTCAAATATCCATAAAAGGTTCACGCATTTGGACACGCTCAATCGTGTATATGCTGGTATTCACTTTCTGTTACTTGTTGATACCTAATTTCCTCGGACAGAAAGCGCCTTGGTATCCCGTTTTAATGCTTTTATTAACGGGATTAGCCCTTAGAAATACTATTTCGAATTTTATGAAAGTTGCATAGGAACATTAAGAATGACAAGCAATCTAGATACAGAAACAAAGTCAGAGATACACACAAAAGAGGCGTTAGGTGTTTTAAAACAATACTTCACCGTGTACAAACGCACAAATTACGGAAAACTCATCTTACTTGGCAGTATTATCGCGCTGGGTTTAATAGGTAACCTAATGAGTGTTTTTTCAACTGACAAGCCGCATATAGCGGTGGTAAACATAAATGGTGAGATAGGTACAGAGACTGACACCGGAAATGGTAAAAAAATAGCTTCACACATTTTATCATCAATGAATAACGATGATGTTGATTTAATCGTCATTGAGGCAAACTCCCCAGGCGGTTCACCAACGGACTCACAAACCATCAATGAAATCATTGTTCAATATAAACATTGGGGCGGCTCAACCAAACCTGGACTGAAAGAGCGGGTTTTAAAAGAGATAAATAATCCTGCGGCGCTATTTGATGGTAATTATAAGGCCAGTGGATTTCGTGAAAAAAATTCTAGAAAACTGATTGTCGCTGTCATCACTGCACAATGCGCATCGGCATGTGTTCAAGCCATCATTAATGCAGATGTCATTATCGCTCAGAGAGCTTCCTTAGTTGGAAACATCGGCGTTAGGCTTGATACATTGAACTGGAGCGATTTAGCTAAAAAAGTAGGTGTCACTAACACCACGATCACCAGCGCCGAGTTTAAAGACATTTTAAATCCCTGGAATCCTGTTAATGATGATCAAATTCAGATAGCTAAAAAAACATTGGTTGCACCAGTGTTTCAGCAATTTAAAGACGATGTACTTGAGGCGCGTTCTAACAAACTCAAAGTGGACCATGAGGTTTTATTTTCAGGCTTAGCATGGTCAGGGGTAGAGGCAAAGGAGATTGGATTAGTTGATGCGATAAGCAACCCTGTTGCTGTTCAATCAGCATTAGAGAAAATGTCTAACCGTCAGTACAAGGTATATTCAAAAAACAGTTTTAGCTTAAATTCATTTATTCAAAATCCATTTGCCAGTATCCAAAACCTATAAAAAGTAGCAAAAAAAATTTTCAAGCGCCAATTTGGACGCTGAACCGAGCCGAACTATCAATCAACTCGTTATAAGATAGATAGGAACAACCAACCTTGAGGAATTTAAACATGCAAAACACATTAACTTTACCGACAATGGCAAATGACAAACAATTAAGCAAAAAAGGCATTTTTATTCTGTCAGCAATTTGTTTTCTCATTGCGTTGTTATCTTTTGAGTCAACAGCTGGCTCAGGTGGTACCGCATTTACATCTATTTGGACAGAATTATCTGGATGGGCCGATGGCGCTCCGGGCAAAATTATCACCCTATTGGCATTTTTTGCTGCACTTTTCAATGTCCTTAAACAAAATTATTATTTAGCAGTTGGCGCATTCATTGGCGGTATGTTGTTAAGCCAATCAGTATCTATTATCAACATATTTCTTACGGCGACAGTGTAAGTTCCCTTCCTTCCCTTCCCTTGCTTAAAAAGGCGCTTTTAGCGCCTTTTTTACTTTCGACTCAAGTCTCTTAAGCTAACGATAGTGACTCACTTGATTTAGCTTCAATATGAGCAACAAATCTAGTCATTCAATTGAGAGTCAAACTTCACATATAAAAGCGATATTTATTTGTCTTTTCCCGTTCAGCGTCCAAATTGGCCTCTGAACCCAATAAAAAGTCATGAAAGTAATGCCAAAATAAGCCCATGTATCACTAACTTCTTGACGGTAACATGGCCACTTACAGAATTCCGCACAGAGTAAATAAGCCTTTATTGGTTTTGTTTTTCACATTGGATCAATTTATACCAATCGCCACAGCATTTGGGCTCGGTTATACCTTTAGGGCTGTGCCTGAAGCGGTCATTTTTGCTGTCATGTATTTCAAAATCACTAGTTATTTTGCTGAAAACCATCCAAGAGGATTTGTTGAGCATGTTCTTTGGTATTGGGGGTTAATGCCATTAAAGCTTGGGGTGACAGTGCCAGATCCACTAAAACGGGAGTTCATTAAGTAATGGGAATTTTAAATAATGCAGATGATATTAAAAGGTCTCTTGTAGACGCAGTTACGACAAGAAATGTCATTATCTTGTCAAACCTTTTACTCAGCACAGGTGTAATGATTTTTGCTTTTAAATTTGCCTTTTTTGAACCCGCAGTGGCGGTACTGCCGAATGCACCAGTCACAGAGGTGATTGAGGTGCGCGGCACTTGGGCCAACGCATCGTTTAAAAAGGGTCACGCCATCGCTTTTGCGGAATTAATCGGCAACATCAGTAAAAACAATATTAATTTTGTAAAAGAACGATTTCTCTCTGCCGCGACACCGAATCTACGTGAGCAGTTTCAAGATGAAATTGACCGTCAGATAGCGATTATTAACGCTCGAAAACTGAAACAGCGCTTCACTATCGATGACGTATATTTTGACGAATATCAGGATGTTGTTTGGATTTGGGGGGGGAGAGAAATCACCTTGCCGGGTCAGACACCAATGATTAAAACGTGGACATATGAATTTAGAATTGCCGTGTCCAGCGGTATGCCTAAGATTTCATATTTTAAGCAGTATCCAGGCAAGCCAAACACTCGCCAACGTGTCGTACCTGCAGCAGATACCATCCCCGATTTAACAGAAGAAATGCGTGAAGGTCTAAAAGAATCAGGCTCAGAAGTTAAGGAAATTCAATAATGAAAAATATTTTTAAATTATCTCTCGTATTTACGGCGCTATTAAGTCAATCGGTGTGCAGTGCGAATGAATCGCCAGATCCAGTTAATGAGTTTTCGCTCCCGGTACAAACGTCAAACCAACGCTTGAGCTCGGAAACAATCGAGAATAAAAAAATTGAAAGTCCTGTTTCATATATTTTTAACTCATTAAAATCCGCAGTTCCAGACGATAAGGAAGATATACCGCCAAAGACAGACTCATATGGTCGCGCTTTGTCCACAACAGGTAGCTCATCGGGTTTTGCATCTACACTACAAGCCAGCTATAAACCTGTGCAAAATTATTCACTGAAGCCTGGCGAGAACATTGCTGTAGCGATTGCAGCAGGATTAATGAATCGAATAAAAACAAACTTTTCCATGGTGGCCGTTCGAACATCAGACGAAGAATCGATTATCGAAGCATCCAATGGTTATATCTATTTCACAACCAACTCAATGAACCCAGTTGGCATCATGGTTTATGAAGAGGGTATGCCTGAAACAGCAATCTCGTTAGTGCTTCAGCCTGATAACAATCCGCCAGCGATGGTCAACGTTGATGTGAAGTTGACAGGACAACAACGGTATTTAATGGCTGAGCGCAAGAGAGAAAGAGACCGTCTTAAAAAGATAGATGATTTGGCTAATATGCATCAAGAAGAACTCAGCACAGCATCACACATAACACGAATGAAATCTTTGTTATTACCGATTGCTCAAAATGGAATTCCACAAGGGTTTACGGAATCGGTAGAAATTCCTCAAACACTAACCAAGCCATGTTCGGTTGCTATTAGACAGAAAACTGCACAGCGTTACGCCGGTTCGCGTGAGTATATTGATGTGGTGGTGATGTACAACCACACAGCTTATGCATATCAAATCAAAGAAGAACAGTGTTTAAGCCGCGACGCACTGGCTGTGGCGTTTATTGACCAATCAATCCTGCAGCCAGGCGAGTCTACCGAGGTATATATCGTTAGAGATAAGTTGTATGTCGAGAAGATGGAAAAAACAAACCGTCGTAGACAAATCAGCGCACAAGAGTTGGGCTTAATTGGGGAGGCAAACTAATGTCTAAAGTTTTGGTTAAAGAGTTTTGGGGTGATCCTAAAAAACGACAAATCATCATATGGGCATTTGTTCTTGCAAGCGCCTACTTTTTACTACCTGTATTTTTTTCACCATCAAAATCACCAGTTGCACTAGAGGATAAAAACGGAGGTGCAGAATTATTCTCTGTTGAAGAAGTAGCTCAAATGGAAGAGAAGAAAACTAAAGAGCTATTTGACCAACTGTCAGCCGATGCACAAAATCGTGAAGTTGCAGCATTTGCGCAAGAAAATCGGCTAAAAGAGCGTGAAAAAAAGATAGAAATGGAAATGACCAAATTTCGTAATGAAATTAACCAGCAAAAAACGGTCATTAATCAATTGAGAAGTGAGATTTTAAATACCAGAAATGCACAAATTGGTGCAGCTGGTGGACCAACGGATGCAAATGTTATTAGGCATGATCCAAATGCTACTGTGGCGCAAATTGTTGAAAAACCTCAAACGCAAATTATTACACGTCAGCCGTTAATCAAAGGGAATGTATTACGCACTGTAACACAAGGTAAAGTTCGCTCAGTCAAGGAAACCGGGCATATAGAAGAACAGGACGTACAAATGGTCACTGTTTCAGAAAATTCTCAAACAGTACAAAACGATGCCAAAGCGGATGCTGGCACACCCAAACATACACCAAAAAAAGAGGAAGATAATTCAACATGGTTATCTGCCGGTTCAATTTTAACGGGTACATTACTAAACGGTGTAGACGCACCAACATCAGGTGGTCAACAAAGTAAGATGCCTATGCCAGTATTAATCAGGCTAAAACAAGAAGCGTTAATGCCTAATAACTACACATTAGATATTAGAGAATGTTTTGTTATAGGTACCACAATTGGTGACCTGGCCACTTCTAGAGCTTTTATTAGATCAGAAACACTATCTTGTATCACCGAGGATAACCAAGCTATTGAGGTTCCTTTAACTGCTTATGCTGTTGGCCGTGACGGTAAAAATGGCATAGACGGTACTCTTGTTACTAAGTCTGGTGGGCTGATGGGTAACGCGATGGCTGCTGGATTTTTATCTGGATTGTCCAAAGCTGCATCACCTCAAGCTGTTAACGTCGTCAACACCAACCCCGGTGATGAGTCATTATTCCAAAGTACAAATTGGTCTAGCATGGGGCAATCTGCCGCATTAAATGGTGCCAGTACCTCTTTTGACATGATAGCCAAATATTATTTAGAAATGGTTGATGCCAGCTGGCCGGTAGTAGAAGTACTTGGCGGTCGCGAAGTTGACTTTATCGTTCAGCGCGGTATAGCGTTGAAAATAGGGAAATAAATATGACTAATGAAAAGCAAGCCAGTAACGCTATATGGCCAAAAATAATCACAATGGGAATGATGATTTTAACTACTGCAATTGTTGTAAATAGTGTGATTGACTACAAAACACAGCCTCTGCATGATGAAATCGCAAAATTGAAGGCAGCTAACGCTAACAAGCCAGAAGTGCGGGTTATCAGTACGAAATCTATGGCTGAATACTTTATACGCGAAGGTTACGACACAAAAACCGAACTTGAGTACATCGATATTCTCAAGCTACTACTAGACCAAAGCAACATCATCGGCATTAGCGATACATCTTTACAGTTTAAAAGCACCAAATACGATTTAAAACTGAATGATATAGATACTTTGCGAAAGAGCCTTGCTGAACTTGGAATAGAAAACCCCAGGATTACAAACGAGGCGGAGTATGAAAAACGTGAGAATTTGCAAAAAGAGATATTTTCACAGTTAACACAACAATTGAGAGTGCAGTAACCGTTCCGAATAACTGTAACAACTAACTTCTAACCTCATTGATTCGATGATAATACTGACTAGCTGTTAACTAGTCAGTATTATCGTGAAGAAATTATTTCTTAACAAAGAAGTATTGGGTGCGTAATATGTAGTAGCTCATATCTGATCTTACAGTTTCTATGAATAGGTTGGGACTTAATCTGACAGGCAGCTATGAGCGATCTACGGACAGCCAACTCACACCACACCTAGGTCAGTTAATCGGCCAATAGCGGTCATTGAATTGTTATAGTAGTAATTCCATATCAACCCTGTGCATGTCTAGGCCTCAACCATCAGTGATTTCTTTAATTGTCTTTGCCCCAAATTTTTCGAAGAAAGGAGCTGAAGATGACTGGCGGCGATATCTATAACTTTCATGTTACTGTCCTTTGCCATTTTCTTAGCGTTAGACATCATTGCCGTTCCGATGCCATTAGCCTGCACCCGTGGAGAAGTCATAATATTCCAAAAATTAACTAGTTATTATTTATCCCACTTGGGAGTGCAGTTAAACGCTCGTTCCCAAACGCGGTCACGTTGGAAAGTTAGATTAACTTTATCATTTATATTATTTTACTTGTTTGCTTTATCTTTGCTTCTACCTTGGCTAACCAAATCAGCGGAATAATAATTAAAGAAGATCCTATAGCCAAGCTCAGGTCCGGTATTTCATCGAACCACAGCACCCCTACAACTACAGCACCTAATAAGCCAGTGTATTCGGCACTGGAAATTTTACTGGCTTCGATTGCTCTATATACCAATACACATATACCAGCATAAATTAGGATAAAAGTGTTGGAGCCTGTTGCCGTTAACATTGGAGTCCAGTCCCAAGGTTTGCCTTCCCATAACGCCAACCCAAGTGCGGCTGGGATACCTATTAGGTTGGTGAGCATTAAAGTTTGGAACACATTATGATGCTGAGGTAATTTACGGACCAATAAATTATTTACAGCCATAGTCAATGCGACGACAAGGGCGGCAATCGCTGCCCAATTAATTTGTGTTGGTTTAACCACGATAAGTACGCCGATAAAGCCCAAAACAGCAGCAGCAATTGAGTGGCTAGTCAGCTTTTCCTGAAACAATATCATGGCTAACGGCAGCATAAGCAAAGGCGCTGTATAGAAAATAGCATTTACGGTAGCTAACGGCAGAGCGCCCAGAGCGAATACCATAAATATTGCCCCTAATAACCAAATGTGGCCACGTATAAAGTGCCATTTGAGGCCAGCGAAGAGGCTTTGTTTATTACTGAGTAGACAAAATGGAAGTAAAATCAGCACTGCGGTCAATTGACGAAATAATACAAATTGGTATATGGCAGTATCTGCTGGCAGAGTTTTTATCAAAGCGTCAGAAAAAACACCAATTATATTTCCGATGATAAGTAATGTCATCGCGAGTCCGACAGTTATTTTGGGCATTTCATTACTCCTGCTACATTCTAGAAAATGTCAATGGAACTGAATTAATAGAGTTACGTTTGTAAAACGGTTATATGATTAGCGTATTCCATACCTTATATGATGTATAATGTTTAAAATGTTTTTAGTATGAGCTAAATTTATAATGAAGTTGCCTCCTTTACGTGCCCTGCAATGCTTTGAAGCTGTTGCGCGACTTAATAGCTTCTCCAAAGCTGCTGAGCACCTCAATGTGACTCAAAGTGCGGTTAGTCACCAAGTTCGATTACTCGAAGACTATTTGGGTGAAACTCTGTTTAACCGACAGGGGCGTTCTTTTTCCTTGACTAAGGTCGGGGAACGTTACTTTGAAGAAGTGACTAACTCATTAGGAAATCTATCAAATGCCAGTCAAATGATACGTCACGGGAAATCAGGCAATCTTCGTTTGGCTTTATATAGCTCTGTGGCGGTGAACTGGTTGATACCGAAGTTAGAAGATTTTAGAAATCAGCACCCAGAAATAGAAATAACTTTAAATATGGTCGGGGATCAACCGGATTATAATGACCAATTTGCGGATTGTTTTATTACAACGAATCCACCGGAACGTAACTTTGTCAATCAATTCATGTTTACTGAAAAACTTTATCCAGTGTGTGGAAAAAAGCTTTGGCAGCAGTTAAGAAATAAGCCTCTACCTGATTCATTATGGCAACACCCGTTATTATCAGTACAATACTCAGATACAAATGAAAGTCTTGGTGACGACTGGTTACGTTGGTGTATGAGTGGTAAATTTGAATTACCTAAAGACGTCAAAATTAATCAATTTAGTCATGTCTTACTTGCCGCTGAAGCGGCTCGATATAATTTGGGAATTACCCTCATTAATAATTACATGATGGATGATCAGGATCGCCAGCAAAGTCTTGTGCGCATACCTATGCACGAGCTTATTACCGGAGATAACTTCTATTTTGTCTATAAGGAAATACGAGCTAGGCAACCTGATATTATGAAATTAGGTCGTTGGCTTAAACAGCAGTGTTATGAACTGGAATCAGCTTAGCTATTTAAATCAGAGTTGAAGGTGAATACTAGCTACTTAGGAGTAGCTGTCAGCGTCCGTTTAGTTTTGTTAGTTGCTAGTCAAAATGAGTTTGCCAGAGGCCTTTATTGGCACAAATTGGCTATTCACTGTCAGATTTAATTCAACTCTATAAATCAAATCTGACAGATCAAGTTAAGACTTATTCACGTAATACAAATTGGACGTAAACAATTAATCTGCTTTGTTTTTTATGGAATGAAATCTGTTCAGCCCTTTTGATGCTCGATACATTACAATTGCGGATGTATCGAAAATTGTATCTTTATTATTTTGCGCCACAAAACGGTAAACCTTGTCGCCATTAAGCAATTTATATACAACCTTTATACATCCCTTACTGACCAGCTCCGTTTCGATTGAATCAATTCGTGACTGACGCACATCTACAGATAGTAGCGGAGTGCCTAAGCTCGTAATCTCAATTGTTGGTTTTAAATCAAAGTAAAAGCCGCAATGACAACATTGCTTTGCTTGATTTGATATAAGTAACTCACAATTTGGACAGTGCCTTTCTTTTACTGAAGTGCTTCCACCTTGTCGCTGAAAGTCACGCAAAAACTTCGGGTTATCGAGCAGACCAAAGCGACTACTATTTTTGCCATAATCAAGAACCGCGCAATAATCCTTGTTTATCGCGTTCCTAAGACCACGACCAATAATTTGAATATATAAACCACCCTCTTGAATTTTTCTCAAAATCACAATGCTATCGACGCTTGGCAAGTCCACGCCGGTGGTAAGCATGTTGCAATTAACTAACCAACAACGTTCATTATCTTGAGTAAAAGATTGATAAATATAATCATGCTCTTTTTGTGTCATATTACTGTGAATACAAAGGACCGTTTCGCCTAGTTGCAAAAGTTCATCCGTTACAAGCTCTGCATGTTCTATGCTTTTGCAAAACACCAAGGTTTTTTGCCTTTGAAGTTGAGTTAATTTCTCAATAGCAACAGGTAAAATTTCCTGAGTTATTTCTTCGTTGGACCTGTGTTCTCTATCAATTTCCACGCTTGTTTTAAAAGCTCTAGGTGGCACAAGATAACCTTTCTCAATCAGTGAGATTAAATTCACCTCGAACGACTTTCGCCAGCGTTGTTTTATATCACCATAAATTCGCTTATGGCCCCTAAACGGTGTCGCCGTAAGCCCAATAAATTGAGCATCAGTGAATCGATTAAGCAAGGCTGTGTACTCGCTGTCATCTTCGGGTACTAAATGTGCTTCATCAATAATCACAATTTCAGGCGTTTCAAAATCTCGACGAATCAATGTTTGGTATGTACCGCAAATAACGCTGTGATGAGCACCAGTATCATAACCTCGATTACCTGAAAGAATGCCTGTACCAAGGATTAAACGACTATTTTGCTCAAGCAGCTTAACCCTTGGGGTGATCACCAATATTTGTTTATTAAGCACTTTGCAAAGCTCAGCAATAATCAAGCTTTTACCACTGCCGGTTGGCAATACCAACAAAGGATTAGCCCCTTTATCCAAGTCGATTAACGCATGATGCACCGCTTGTTTTTGATAGCTACGTAATTCCATCACTCAACCTCAAAAATAGCCACTGACGATTTTTTGTAATCATCAGTTTTTACCAGCTGGATAAATCCAAGATCAGCCAATCGACAGATAATTTTATCTTCAGTCCGATGCTTTGCCTGACAAAATCGAAAAATTTCATTGGTGGTGGGTAACTTACGTACAACAATAGCAATCAGTACAAGCATAAGTAAATTCGATGTTCTGCTGTAACTTCGCATGTAAGTCTGGCTCATGCTGGCCAACTTATTTACAACAGGCACATCAAAAATATCATCGTCGAGCAAATGTATGCCCTGGGCCAATTTAACTTCCCAACTATCAAACTGACTTGTTGTAGATTTTGTTTTTCGCATTTGTATAAGCTGATTCTCAACAAGCGGCTTAAAAATAAAACTATCGCTATAGCTTTTACCTGGATAAATCCGATTAACAACATCCCTTAGCTTTTGCCATTCACTGTTTTTTGAGATCTCTATCAGCAGCAATAGTGACCATGAACTTAACTTACTATTTTGCTTGAAAAGCAATCTCGCAATGCGTTCAATCTCTCCAAGACTAATCATCTATAGTACCCATTGTTTAGCCCATTCCTGATAGCTATCACATTCATTTAATGCCTTTGTATCGCGCAAACGTGTACCACTCCAAAATGAGCGAGTAATTAATGCGAGCGACCAAGAAACGCTTAAATCCGTTGATAACTCATTAATCTTCTTATAAAAATCTTCTGTGTGTGCAATATTCCACTTTTCAAGCTCTTGTCCGTAATTATTCATAATTGCATCACGTAAACTAAACTGCATTGAATTTAGTGCATTTAAAATGTTCGCTGAATCTGGTGTTTCAAATTCGCTCAAATGAGCTCCACCGTTGAGAATGTCGCAGCAAAAAAGAAGTTCGTTTTCAGTTAGCGGTACTCGATTTACTGCCAGTTTTGCAAACTGCATACAAAGATTTATCGCGCTCGATGTACTTAACTCTCCAAAATCGTATTTACCGCCTAAAAATGTGGCAAAATCTAGGCTGTCTTGTGCGATAAACGCAGGTATTTTTTTAACTTTACTCATGTAGAAGCCTTTATAAAAGGCGCTAGCGTTAACTAACACCATGAAATAATTAACGTGTTGAAAAATCGACTTTATAATCAAAATGCTTTGCAAGCGTTTTAAGCTCAGGTAGATATGCAGTGACATTAACACGCGCCATTTCTCTTACCCGTTTCTCAATATCAGCGAGCCGATATTCTTTTTTTGCATCCAACACAAAATCATTACAAAAGCTTTCGATGCCTGTAACGCAAAACCCCAACTTACGACAGAGGTTAAAATCAATAAAATCGGTATCTGTTTTAATTAAGCCGCTTAATGCCACTTTTTGTTTTTGCATTAAGCCACGAATTAGTGTTTTGCGCTCATTGGAGTGATAAACAACGCCCATCGGGGATTTAATAGCATAATCAACATGCTCACCAAGCAATGTTCGGCTATAGATCTCAAAACCTCGCTTCACGTCGATTAATTTTGCGTCGTAGACGTTTTTAAGGCGAACAGCCAAACTTGCATGGGGTTTCTTAACTGGCGTTAAAAGCTCTGCCTTGATTGCTGCGTTAACAAGCCAATCTCCAGTAAATGAACGAACCTCAATGGTTTTGGTTTGTGGCTTACCGTAATACATACGCCCAAATACAACGTAGCGTTCGTGAGTTATTTTTGGGCCATAGCTTTTATGCCACGATTTTGAATAGTAGTGATAATCATGAATTTCATTATTAATGATCTTGTAAGCCCACTTGTCGCCAAGCATTTTTGGCTTTTCAGATGAGGGACGTAAACCAAGCGCTTGGCGAAAACCGCCGGTGCGATTGTCATTCTCGATGAATGCCTCCATTTGCAAACTGTCCACATAATCATAAACGCCACGCTCAATTTGCTCTTGAGTGCGCATAGGTTTTGTTTTTGACAGAGTATTTTGGTGAAGGCGGTCTTTAATTGCCTGTAAACGTGCAATCTCTTGACGCATTTCATTTGCGCCACGTTTACCGTTTGGGTCGAAAGACAGTTTTTGAGAAACTGAAAGAGTATTAAATAGCTCTAAAGCAGATAGTTTTTTCATTTTTTAATCCTTTGCGAGCGCCATTTGGCCTGCATGAGTGATTGAGTGTTTCCTACTATAAAAAATATACCACCTATAAATATTCGCGCAAGTGTTTAATACTTACGCGAATATTTACTGATATTCATTATTTCTGAGCGTTTCAGCCATGCGTATCAACGCTAAACAATCAGCTTGTAATGTTGCTGGAGAGCGATTGAATGAAAAGAGCTCATTGTTACGAGACACATGAGCCTTAATTTTGTATTTAAGCTCTTTGCGTGAATGAATGTTAGCAATAAAGCGTCTAAAGGCAGATAAGTTAATAAAGTAAACTTGCATAACCTTCATATACGAGTTGGTTAACACATGCTCCTTGGCCATAACAATAGGTGCCGCTTGCAGATTAACTAGTTGAGCCGTCATAAACATCCTCACTACAAATAATTTAAGTTATTTTCTCACACTTTTATTTAAAGAATTTCAGTTCAGCGTCCAAATTGGCACTTGAACGAACTAAATACTGGATTCAAGTGCGACATAATTAACCCTAATTCCACAACTAGGGTGTAGAGATGAGACTAACAAACATTAAAATACTGGCAACTGCACTTGCAGTCATGGCGTCACTGCCGGCAATGTCTGAAGAATTTTCAGCAGAACAGGCAAAAGCAAAGTTTGAATCATTACTTCCATTTAAAGTAACTCAAGTGTCTAACGCCCCATTATCTGGTTTTTACCAATTAGAGTCAGAAAAAGGGATTTTTTATGCGTCTCATGATGGCGAATACATTTTCTCAGGTTCTTTGCATCAATTCTCAGATGGATTACTCAATTTAACCGCTGTACGGCAACGCGAACTCGCTAATGACCAGATGAAAGATATTCAGGATGAGCTAATCGTATTCCCCGCCAAAAATGAAAAATATCGCATAACGGTATTCACAGATCCAACTTGTGGGTACTGCAGAAAACTTCATTCGGAAATAGACCAATATAATGCGCTTGGGATCTCGGTTGCTTACGCTGCATTCCCCCGTGGCGGCATCAATTCTGAAATGGATAAAATTTTGAAGAACGTATGGTGTGCTAAAGACCAAAACAAGGCGTTAACGGATGCTAAAAACGACATAGCTGTGCCAAACAGTTCATGTGATTCACCCGTAGACAAAATGTACTCCATTGGTGAATCACTCGGCATCAATGGAACACCAGCCATCATTTTACCAAACGGGGAAATGGTTCCAGGTTACCGACCTGCTCAACAATTATTACAAACACTGGAGAATGCAGGATGAAACTCGTAACAGGTATTGCGCTTGCTATGTTAGTTGCCAGCCCCTCTTTGTTGGCATTAGACCTTGAGCAAGAGGCTAAATTGAAAAATGCAGAGACAGATATTCAGTCAAGTTTTTCTGATGATGTCAAAGCGATGATGAGTGAATTGGGTGATGTAGAAAATGTTCGAATGCTACCCATTAAAAATGTCATGCTCATACAGTTAAAAGGCAAACCGCCAATATTTATATCGTCAAACGGCCGCTTCTTAATAGATGGGGATATTAAAGATTTATGGTCAATGACACCGGTAAAAACGGTTGAGCAAGCTGAAGACTCTTGGTTGTTACACCTAGATTCTTTTGCTAATGGCACATTAATGGATCAAATGGCTGTTATCCCATTTGGCAATCCCGCAATTTCAAAGCAAGCTCGCGTTTTTGTGAGTCCAACCGTCAAAGAATCACAGGATTTTTTAGCTAACTTAGATCCAAGTAAAGTGAATTTAGATTTAATCATAATGCCCCACGACAAGGGCTCAATCACAACATCTATGAAAGCGTGGTGTGGATACTCTACGACTGATTCTTTGCAAGTATTAATGACGGGTGAAGCAGAAAATGTCGGACAACGCGAGTGTTCAGAAGAAGATTTGAAAAAGGTGATGACACCAATGCTAATGGCTACTTACCTGGATGTGACTAAGGTTCCCTACTTTGTTCGCATAGACGGTAAACGTTTTTCAGGTCTTCCAAACAATCCTGTTGAGTGGTTAGAGAATCAACCAACCCCGGATGAAGTTGAGCAAGCAGTTCAAACATCAGAAACAACTCCGGCAATAGATAAAAAGCCAGCGCAATTAATAGAAGATCCTATTGAAAATGAAATGGCTGAAGCTATGGCCAATGTTACGGAGAAACAATAAATGAACAAATTACCCTTTTTGATGATTCCATTCGCGTTAAGCATTCTTACTACAGGGTGTGCGATGCAGGTTGGAGAGAGCGAATTTGCATGTCCGAATGATGCAAAGGGTGCAGCATGTTCTTCTGCGCGTCAAATACACGATTTAACGAATAACAGGACAAGCCTTGAGGGTTTAAATGTTTCAATGGGCAAAATTGAAGCATCCCCAAATGCGGTTTCGTCTCAAAATAAAACCGAAGGTGAGAGTGATTTTGATCCAAATTCAATGAATCCAATAAAAATGGAAAAAAATCCTGTTTATGCTCAAGTTGAAACTGCACCAGCAGCACAAATGGTCAGTGACAATAACAATGTTTACGAGCCAATACCTCACATCAGACATGATGAGTTACCGTCGGCAGAATTGGTTCAAGAACCAGTCAACAGAACGTTTGGAGCGGTAGAAGGAATGCAAGATGAACATGGACGACTCATGGTTCATCGTGAATCCCCCATGGCATTAGCGCCAGAGCCATTAGCTGTATTGCAACAGCCAAAAACTATGCGGATATTGATTTCATCATGGACTGACAGCGATGGTGATTTGCACATGCCGGGGTTTGTTTATGTAGAAGTTGCACCTAAGAAATGGCTGGTAGGTGAACAAGCGAATGACCGACCAGGGCGAATAGTGCCATTACAAGTACAACAAGTTACTCAGGAAGAAGAGCGCAGGCAAGCCCGTTCTAAGCAAGGCTATAACAGCTTAGGTGTTACTGAAAAACAGGGGAAATAAGATATGGGCGTCTTCTCGAGTTATTTTAATAAAATCCGAAAACTAGCTGACTATGACAAGGTTGATGAAATGTTTGGTTTCGTTGGCTTTGAATCGGATTATTACATAATGGAAGGCGGTGGTATGGCCGTCATGTTTTGTTGCCAACCGACTCCGGGATGTAATGAAGAGTTAAAAAACACTTGGGATGCCATTTTTAAAAAAGATTTCCCAGCTGATACAACGATTCAAGCCCAATTGGTTGGTCTTCCAGATATTAGTTATTTTATTCAGCAATTTGAGGCCACACGTGGCAATCGATTGATGGGAAATGATAATGAGCTAACTACATCGATGGCTGAATCGCTTGCGGCAGACCTTGAAAGTAAAGTATTCAAGGATATGCATAACGGTGCGCGTTTAAGAGACTATGAATTTTGGTTTACTGTACGGGTTCCTACTGCGGAATTGTTGGCAAATGACCGTGAAGAAAAGCGATTTAGGTCGTTAATTTTGGACATTGAAGAAAGCTTAAAAGGGGTCGGTTTTGCTCCCCACAAGCTTAAGCCTAATAACCTGTTGTGGCGTCTTCAGGCACTTTTTAATTCGTCTAGAAGTGCTATCTGGCGCAATATGAATGCCAAACCCAATGCAAGCAAATCCTTATCTGAACAAATCATAGAAGACGGTAACACCATACATTTCACGCCTAATGGCATAGTTACAGGTAAACCAAAAAGCGTAGACTCTGAGGGTAAATTACAATTTGAACCAGACAATCAAACACATATAAAAATCATGTCTTTATCATCTTTGCCAGAAGAAATCTATTATGGCCAGATGTTTGATTTAGCTGGCGAGTGGCAAACGGGTGCCGTGGCGCATGGTGATCCATTTATGATATCGACGCTTATCCATTACCCAGAACAAGGTAAGGCTAAGAGTGACATTGCTAATGGTCGTAAATGGTTACTTGGCCAAGCAAAAGGAAAAATTCTAGAATGGTTTCAGGGCTTAGCAGAGCAAAAACGTGATTATGACCAATTATGGACCGAAATAGACCAGCGGGGGGCGAAGGTAACCAACTCAGGCACTCATGTCATAGTATTTTCAGATTCAGAACAGCGAAGCGAACGCACAGTCGCTAAAATGAAGCGCTACTTTGAAACAAAGCGTATTACGTTTACGACTGAATCAGTGTTAACAGGACCTTTATTTTTACAGAATATTCCTTGCATGATGGATAAAGGTTATTCCAATTACAGACGTCACTCTACTTACTCTTCTGAAGCGTTAGTTTTCCTTACTCCACACATGAGCAATTGGAAGGGCAACACAAATTACCCTATCGTTCCATTAGTCACACGTAACGGACAGGTATTTTCTTGGGATTTATTCAAGACTGACGGTGGTTACAACTTTTTGCTAAGCGCTGCAACCGGCTCAGGTAAATCAGTATTAGTGAACTACATTGTAAACTGCTATTTAAACTCAGGTGTGAAAATAGGTGGTTCACTATTACGTCACGCTCACCAAAAAAACTATCAACTTGAACAATTCGATGATGGCGCCCAAGTATTCATACTTGACAGTGGTCGCTCATATCAAAATTTGGCAGAAATGTTCACTGACAGCCAATTTATTTCTTTTGATGGTAATTTCAAATATTCACTAAACCCGTTTCCTTCTATTCATCAGTGGACAGGTGATGATGGCCAAGGCCCAATGATACTAACCATGTTCAAAGCCATGGCAGCACCTAAACACGGTGTATCTGAAGTACAACGTGCAGAAATGATGACAATGCTAACCGATATGTGGAATGAGTTAGGTCAAAATTCAACGGTCACAATTTTTGTTGAACGCTGTTTGCAGCATCCTGAAGATTACATGAATCAAATCGGAAAGCAGTTAATGATATTTGCTGAAGGTGGTGTTTATGGACATTTATTTTCAAATTCTCGACCAGCAATCGACTTTGACGGCCGTTTAGTTGTAGTTGAATTAGAAGAACTGCAGAACGACTTACATCTTCAGCTGGTGGTCATTCTTGGCATCATCAATCAAATCCAACACAAAATATTTCAAGGCGGAACCGCACGTAAGAGTTTATTCCTTTTAGAAGAAGCATGGCAGTGGATGGCCGGTGATAAAGATGGCGACAAAGGTGCATTAATTGAATTCGTTGGAGAGTTTCTTCAGGCCGCATTTCGTAAATTTCGTAAAGTACGTGCTTCTGGTGGGGTTATTACCCAAAACCTCATGGATGCAACTGGTAACGCGGTAGGTCAGGCTATTCTAGCTAATACAGACTGGAAACTATTCCTGGGGCAAGATCCTTCATCAGTAGACAAAATAAAAAATACTCAGTCTTTCACAGCTACAGACGCTCAATTCAAACTAATGAAGTCTGTGCACACCAAAAAAGGAGCGTATTCAGAAATCATGATATTCCACAAGCAAATGAGTGAAATTTGCAGGTTGGAGCTTGAGCCGGAAACGCTCATGATTTTCTCTACAGACGCCGATGACCGTGAACTGATGAAGAAGTATCGTTCTAGAGGCCATGATGTTAAGGAAGCCGCAAGATTGTCAGTGTTAGAAAAGCATAGTATTTAGAGGTTTTTAAATGACATAAGAAGACATAAAAGAGTTAAAGATCAATTTTACGTTGTGATAAAGGCTTAAATTACATAAATCCGTTGTGATTTAAGTCAATATTACATAAATCTGTTGTTGACATATTTATAAAAAATATATTTGAAAACTAATTTACCTATATTAAACAGGTAGTTGAGAGATAATCTATGTTATATGGCACAACAAAAAAATGATCTTTTAAACTTTAAAATACACAAATCCGTTTACTTTGGCGTTAGAGTCAACCTAAGTTACTGTTAAGGTTACGCTT
Source organism: Shewanella sp. MF05913 (assembly GCF_059758095.1). Lineage (NCBI taxonomy): Bacteria > Pseudomonadati > Pseudomonadota > Gammaproteobacteria > Alteromonadales > Shewanellaceae > Shewanella > Shewanella sp. MF05913. The sequence goes on along the minus strand of NZ_JCAYNT010000026.1, from coordinate 4,908 downwards.
TATATATTTGACACTTATGCTAGTGCATAGTCGATTGTCTGTGTGATATTTAAAATAAAAATTTAAAACCTTTTATAAACAGAAGCTTACAACAGGCGTTGGCTTAAAGGAACTTACAGCTCAAATAATGAAATGACCAAATCGTGTAGTCGGATTGACGGATTCGTGCAATCAAGATGACGGATTAATGTAATATTGATAACGGAAAAGTGATCTTTTGTATTTTTCTGACTTTTAATTTAATAAATACAACGTCTTATAAACAACGTATTTTGGCAGCACAATTTAACTGAGGTTAACACACGATGTTTCTAGCATAACTTTCAGGCCAGATTAAATGAAAATAACCTATGTTTACAACAAGTTCATACTGTTAACCAAGACAGGTTTATGTACATATAGGTAACGGATATCTGTATTTTATAGTGACGGATTCCAGCACCTTTCACTAACGGATTTCAGTATTTATAGGTAACGGATTCGTGTATTTTAATGTAACGGATTCTTGTATTTTACAATGACAAAAACTTGTATGCAGCTGCAACATATTTATGTAATACTGCAAACGCTTCAAAATTTATCCATGAATGGAATTAAGGTAGAAAATGAGCTCTAACAAAAACGAAAATGATAATGGAACCAAACAGAAGAATGTTAATTTGGGTTTGCAGGAATCAATGCCGGAATCATTCAAGAAGAGCCATGAATTAATATTTTCTCGCCAACGACTAACCGTTCATGAGCAAAACGTTTTTAACCTCATGATTGCCCACATGAGAGAAGAGCATTGGAAAGGCATGTCAGCTCCTTCATACGAATTTCCGGCAAAAACACTTGCCGATTGGTTTAGTATTGACTCTAATCACTTAAGCTCAACGCTTAAACCTGTGGCAGACAGATTAGCTTCTAGAACGGTAGGGTTTACAAATACTGCAACAAATGAATGGGATTACATTCCAATCCTGGCGCGTATTAAGTATAAAGACGCAAAACTGATAATCACCCCTAACCCTGAGTTAAAAGAGCAATATATAGATTTTTCCAACAAAGGCTTTGCACTTATCAATCGAAAGCCGCTTTACAGGCTTAAAAAGTCTTACAGCAAAAGGCTTTACGAAATTTTGTCACGCTTTAAGCAAGAAGGTTACCAAAGACCTTTATCAATTGATGAGCTTAAAGGTTACTTTGGTCTGTTTGATGAGAGCGGTAACCTGAGTAAAGAAAACAAAAGTTTAGGTCCCACTGGTGTATTCGTAAGACGTTGTATAGCTGATTCGTTTCAAGAAATTGCTGAAATCAGTAAGCATGAACTTATTTTATTTAAAGGTGACAGTGGTGAGTTAGGTTATAGCTTAATCAAAAAAGGCCGAACAACTACCGGAGTAAGGTTTCATTATAAGTGGATTGATAGAAAAGTATCGATGGACGAAAATACCGCTAAAGATACAATTAGAGAGCTTGAGACTAAAGTAGCGCTTAAAAATACGAAACTAACAATAGAAGAATTGTATTTACTTGCGGAGGCCTATACAACGTTCGAGGACACCCTTACTGCATCAGAGATTTATGAAACAATTAACCAGCGTGAAGCTGCATTAGTGATAGATCCAGAACAAAAAGCCAAGGAAGAAAAAGAGAAGTTTCTAGAAAAAATTAAACAAATGAAAGCCAAGTCTAAATCCAAATACTAAGATGTATTTATTGACAAGATAATGTTCTTTAGAGCAACAAAATTATGCACGTCAAAAGACAAATTTATGATCTTAAGCTAGACAAATAAATGATCCACAAACGTTTGGTCAACATGGATAAAAGGTTCTAAAACAAGAGAATGACAGATTAACGTATCCCAAATGACAAATATATGTTCTCTAATAACAAAAAAATGTAATTTACAGCGTATTTACGAACAATATATGAGCAAATCGCTTATTTATTAACCTTGTGGATAAGTGGCAACAAAAAAATGATCTCAAATGACAACTTAATGATCCTCAAAGACAGGTAAATGATCTCCAATAACAATTAAATGATCTCTAATAACAATAAAACGATCCGAAAAGACATAAAAATGTTAGCATTACATTTTTATGTTGCTACTAAGATAATGATTTAAAAGGTAAAAACAGTTGCTGAGTGGCTTCCCTATAGATCTTTATAGCTCTTATATCTTGTATATACTTTATAGATCTTTATAAGGGTTTCTATTAAATATCTTACAAGAAAAAACTAACGAACCCTCAACACATCCATCGAATAGCAATAGCTTAAAGTGACCAAATAAAGCATTGCATGTAGAAATGCTATGGCTACATAAAATGCATTAAACTGAATGATAAACTCCACCAAATCTACATAAGCAGCTGGTAACAACATTGATAAAAACAATGTAAATATGATCAGATACAAAATACCTAACTTACTTTGAGATAAATCTGCTTTACTTGGCACTGAAAATACAATCAAAGAGTAACTTAGAAATAGCCAGCAAAGCGTCTGAATAAAGCCTGTAGAGCTAAAAGCAATTAAACCAAGCAGATGAACTAGATTATGATAAAGAGCGCTCAAATCGTTGTTAAGCGCGTTTGCAACAATAGTAGAAGATGCGAAATAATCAAACACGTCTGGCATAAGCCATTTTGTAACTAAGATAAACGCAAAGGTCCCACCAAACAGAGGTGCTATACCAATCACCAGGTTACAAATGGGTGAGAACAGCGATTTTTTATAGTTATAAAGCAAATATCCGACCGTATCTTGATCTGAAGGTTTGTAAAGCTGTAGCTGTTGAACCCTGTAACCAAAAGGCATACAAGCTAGACACGCAATAAAATGCGATAACTCATGAACCGGGATGCCGACAACACCAATGGACTTATAAAAAATCTCATTAGATATTTTAGCAAGCTGGTTACGTATAAAAACAATAAACATAAACGACAATGCGCTTATGAATATTGAGTATAGAGATTGAAGCTGTATAGCCAAATCTAAAAAATTCATTCTTAATAAAAATCTACATTAATGACTAGTTTGAATGTTTGTAGGACAAACGCCAGCTGAGTATAACTTTTTCCATGCGTCACTTAAAAGTTGATCATCAAGTGCATTAACCACATCACGTCCCAATAGCTCACGAACAGCGATATGACTAATTTGTTCTATCTGAAGTTTGACACTAAACCCATTCTCTAAAAATTTTTTATCTAACGACGCCAAAGTCTGTTTACTAAAAATCGACATCATAATTTTATGTATAACTCTGGCCAACAAGACTGAGCGCTCTTCCTGTTTACAAAATTTTTCAATACCCAACATCGTTTCCTGGTCAATGTAATAACTCGCAGGTAAATTCATTATTTGTGTTCCCATATCTTCGTATTAAAGTACAAACACTTCAACACGAGACATAAAACGCGCTAGCGAAAGACATCTTCGTTTGTACAAAGCAAAATATTGAAACTTATTGAATGAATGCTATTATACTGTTTTTATATACAGTGGTAGTGGGATGAACATCATTATAAGTTCGATAAGTGCAGGAATAACTGGTTTTGAGTCACCGGCAAACGGGTATATCCAGAAGGCTTTAAGCTTTGACGATTTATTGGTTGAACATCCTAGTGCAACATTCATAGGTGTTGCGCAAGGAGAATCGATGATTGGCTCTGGTATTTTTGATGGAGACATATTGATTATAGATAGACAGGTCACAGCACAGACGGGTGATATTGTAGTTGCCAATTTTAATGGTGAGTTTGTTTGTAAAATTCTGGATTTAAAAAACAAAGTTCTCATATCATCTAACGATAAAAACCAACCTGTACCCATTCACAAATGCGATGTATTTAGCATAGAGGGTGTTGTAACGAGGTCGATTAGGTGTCATCGAAAAAGCCCGCTTTTACAACTGTAGTAAGGTTGTGACTTTCAGGGTTCTTCTGTGTATTTGAATATTTAGAACGACAACCTACCCGAATGGAAAGCCAACAGCGATACGATTAAGTTTCACAGAATATTATTGGTGAACGGTCACGTTAAGTGTTGTAGAAAAAATCTGAAAATTAAACGTGAACAAATGAAAAACCGATGTAATCATAACTATTTCATTTCAAACTGTATTGACGACATACTCAGAATATTTAAGGCTAACAGAACTTTATTGTGCGAGTTAAGGGGTCAGCCTTTACAGCATCAAACAACTTTATGCCGCTTAACGTTGTAGAATATTTACCATCTAATTGTGTTGCCTTACTTAGTTCGTAAGCACCATCTTCAGCAATAGCCAGCTGATAGCTATTTTGATGAACTGCATATTCTCATGCATCGCGATCACCTAATACCATCTAAGCCGATCACCTAATACCATTCATCGCGATCACTCAATACCATCGATGCCGATCACTTTTCGGTCAAAATAGTATTGAGTGATCGGCTTGAATAGTACCGTTCGTTTTTTGTCTGCCAGTAGGTGTTTTTAACCGTTATTCTTTTCATTTTTGATGATGAGAATGACCATGCCAACGGCACCTATTTCAATGCGTAAACTCAAAGAAATTTTAAGACTAAAATACGGCTGTAAACTCAGTCATCGTCAGATAGCAAAAAGCTTATCTGTTTCACCCTCAATCGTGTCTAAATATGCCTGTAAATCAGCAGAGCTAGACATTACTTGCTGGCCGCTTGATGAGAAGTGGGATGATAACGCTCTACAACAAGCGTTTTTCAAAACAAAGCCTCGTTTAAAAGGCTTTACCATTCCTGACTGGTCGTTAGTTCAACAAGAGCTTCGGCCTAAAACCATGACGTTGTTGCTGCTTTGGGAAGAATACAAAGAGCGGCACGCGGAAGGTTTTTACAGTTACACTCACTTCTGCCGTCAGTACAAGGCATGGCTTAAATGCCAAA
>NZ_JCAYNT010000025.1:0-63984 GCF_059758095.1 Shewanella sp. MF05913 | reverse complement strand
GTCCTGAATTATTAAAAGATTATCTAGAGGTTTGGTATAAGTTAGAGGGAAGTCCTGATTATCACTTGATGAGTACAGATGCTTATATAGGTTATTGGTGCTGGGAGGCTGCATTGGTAACCAAACTATACAATATTGATGACACCATTTATCTTAATCATCATTATTATCCAAAAGACTTAGTGCACTGGAATGGAGAGTAAGTTGATGGCTGTTAGGGATAAACGTCGAAATATTCAATATTTCGAAGAGTTAGTCACTGAATTTGAGAGTGAAATGCAGCTTACACAGAATCTGTTACACCCTCTACCTGTAGTAATTCAATAGTTCCTTAGCATGGTTTATTTAACACTGTGTTTAAAAGTCACATTTTAACATAAAACAGGCAGATACATGGATTTACAACTAACCATACAAACGACTCTCCTGGGTTTTGACTATGATATAGAGCTGCATAGTTGGCATCAAAAACTATGTGCTTATAGAGTATTTAATAACACTGAGCGCAAAGAGTTATTAGAAGGTGGGCTAGGGTTAGGACTTAACTTCATCACTCAGTTTGCATTAGGTGATGAATGGTTGGCGCAAATTCCCGAGCAGTATATTTCAATCACGAATGCTTTTCCTGAGCATCAGTATCAGCTTTTGTGGCTTGCCGCTAATAGTGAACAAGCCGCGCAATTGCTATTAATGCGCCCATTATTATTAGTGCTTATTTGTGAGCAGTATCCAATTGATAACGAAAAGGCATTAGCATTAAGTCAGCTAGGACAACGCGACATTCTGAGTGAGCTCGGATACGACAATTCGAAAGCCATACTCAAATTTATCGACAAGCTAACACTCAAGTTTGATAGAGATATAGAGTTAAAGTTTTTGAAAAAACTGTTAGACAAGAGAATGTGTCGTTACAAAGTCTTTAAACATCATCAGGTAATAAACTATTTGACCATAAGCCTGGATAACCGATACCCATTTTTAACCTGCACAAAATTGGGTCATGCTATAGCAAATGATAAAAGTATCAAAAGAGGGCCGTTACGTGCGTGTTTAGCTGACACCATAGCACTTGGTTTAGCGCTCGGTGTTAATGAGCCTGCGAATAGAATTGGCCAGCTTTCGTCATTTGATGAGCTTGAAAGATTGCACCAACAATGGATTGATCAACGTAATGATATTGAAAGATTGGAACACAGGCCAGTCGATGCTGATGTACCATATACACAATTTATCGCTAGTGAGCCTAACTTTGTCGCAATAGATAATTATGATGCGCTGATTAATGAAGGTATGACTCAAAAACATTGTATTGCTGTTTATCACAATCGAATTGTATCAGGACATTATTGCGCGTTTAAAATGGAACACCCACAAAGAGTAACCATTGGAGTGAAAGTCAATAAACGCGTTGGCATGCTTGAATTGGACCAAATCAAGGGAATACGCAATGCAATCGCAACTAATGAAACCCAAGAGTTAGTCTATGCATGGTTTGAGAGAGTGAAGAAAATCTATAAGCAAGGCTATGATCATCAGGTGGAGTTAAAAGCTTAGTTGTCTAATTCACAAACTCTGGCTTTGGCGATTGCCAAGGATGGGTTAAACAATTTCAACATCACATCACCAGGTAAGCTCGAATTTCGATTGTCTAATAAAGATACTGTCTTAAAGCATGCACAAACACATCAAAAAACATATCACGCGTTTTATTAAAGTCAGGTGGTAAAAACGGGCATAAAAAGCGCTCTGATGTATAGATTTGAACCTAAAAGGTAATAATTCAAAGTTGAATCGAGTTTAAGTTATTGATTAATAATTACTTAAAGTCCCAGTCAAAAGTTGACACAAAAGTCATTTGGTTTGACAAGCCACACACAACAGGTTATCAGCTCATAAACACAAATATTCTATTTAACATAATATACATTGTGCGCATAGTTATGTGTAGGTCACGTATGCGTATATTTGCTGTTATGTTAAATATCGAGATTGTTAGTTATTGTATGGTTCCTGTACGTATAGCGTAATTTATCGCATTAACACGATGTTTAAAATCGTGCTGAGATTGTCTGCTTTAACTTTTTACTACTCATACGTGGCAATTATTTAATTTCAGCAAGATGATTTAAGGGTTTGTTTGCTGCACTTTGATGGCGTTCAGTCTGTGTTGTGTGTAAATACTGTGATGTGGTATCGATACTTTCGTGGCCGGCATCTGCTTGTACATGTGACAATGGACGCTGATTAATATTGATGTCGTGCGTAATACCTGTGTGGCGAATGTTGTGTGCAGTAAGCTTACGCATTAATTGGCTGTCGTGATCGAATCCATCTTTTGTTGCGTTGTCGGCGGCTAGATTGATTAACTTATCGATTTCATCTCGTATGTGTCTTATCCCTAAATTGGCATTGACGCTTCCAGATTCTCGTCCGTGGGCAGCGGCTTTGTGTCTGATAAAGATAGGATGTTGATCGTTAATGTTGGGTAAATCTGTTAAGCCTAAATATTGCCGGTATTGAACAAGGCTTTTAAGTAGTACTTTGGATATGGCGATGTTGCGTGCTTTGCCGCTTTTAGAAAATGGCACGTGAAAATACCAAATGCTTGAATGTGGGTCTTGCCTGAATTGACTCATTATGGGTGCATAACCTGCGCGTGCACTGATTTCAGATATACGTAAATAGCAGCTATATAATAGTGTGATTAAAAATAAACTACGTTGATGTTGCTCTGGCTGCTTGTGGGCTAATTGCTCAGCGGTGCTGACAACATAGGACCATTGTAATTCAGTAAAAGCTTGGTGATTGTTGTCTTCGTCCAGGGTGAATTTACGTTTAATGGCAAAACGGCTGTGCTTGAGCCATAGCTGTGCTGGGTTGCGCTCGGTATATTCTTCACTAATTAAGTAGCCATAAAATGATGATAATATTGCTACTTTTGTCTTTAAAGCATTGTCACTTAATTGATATGGCAGGCATTTACCAAGTTGTTTTTTGCCAATAAATGGCCGCCATTGCACATTGGGAATTCGTTCGCCGCTGGCTTTATCTAGTTTAAATTGCGCCACATTAAAGTAGCCAATTAAGTTGTTTGGTGGTGATTGACAATAATCAATGTATTTGGCGATGTCTTTGCGTGTGACTGCGATTGGTGACAATGAAACGACATCAAAACACCAATGCAAATAAGTCGTCAGCTCGCTGCGGTACGCTTTATAGTTGTTCTCTGACTGTTTTTGTTCAAATAACCAGTCGGCACAATGTTCAATAATGAGACCTGCATCTGCCACTTTATCGATTGAAATGCGGGTTATGTAATGGTTAACGAATGCATTACCTTGCAATACATGATCTGCAGCGTCAAAAAGTGGTAATACTGGCGGTAGCGGCTCTGTTGTCATTACGATAGCTTTAATTTTAGGTTATTGATTATATGTATATTATAGCCAATTATGCTTGATGCCGATAACGTTATTTATCGGCATCAATTGATGTGACTCGCTGATGCACCTAGCTAATAATGGAGGTTTGTAGATTAATGTCTTTGTCGTATATGGTTTGTTCTGTTGACTTGGGCATCTCGGATAATGGGCAATGTTGTTGGCACTGTATTTTTTGACAACCGATACGCTTTTGACAACTCCACAGGCATAATTGCCATAGAGTTTGCTTACTGTCACGGTCTAAACATTGTAAATCGGCTGCGCATAAATGCCCTGCTTTAATCAGTTGCGCTACTTTACTGCTTTCTATCGCTACATTGATTTTGGCCATATCGCCTTCCTCATCGTCACATCATATATTTTATAATACATTGTTGAGAATGATTATCAATTAGATTGTTGCGTGTCATTATCGTTTTGTGAACGTTATCGAGCAATACGCCCTACTTTGTCAGCCATTATTGATAAAGAGATACCTATTAGGGTTTCAATTGCAGCAAACATGGGCGGTAAACCAACCTGGTTGATATCAACGAGGTTATGAGGATTTTTATGAGATAGCTGGCAGCTGATGATTGCTTCATTACCGCCTAGTATGAAATGCAGCCCTCACTCTTTACCGTAGCTTCATATATTATCGGCAGTTTTTATGCTTACCTGCCCTGGTGTTATAAGGATAAGCACTGAACATTTACGTTACCTGTTTTATCCAGTTTGTGCTTGCTCTGTTACTTACACTCTATAGGTGCACTATATACATGCACTTTTAAATGAACTAGTACCTACATTCTTGCTGATACTATTAATTTGGATTATCGGCTAGAAAATCATAAATGAGGGTTCTCTGTTGATTTTGATAATCAAACGTAACGAATGCCCGCCAAACCATATAATTACTGCTGCATGAGCCAAAAATAAGTGTGCCGTGTGCTTCATTGTCTGTTACAGAAGATAATGAAACAGGTATAACACCCATAAACATATCTCTCCCTTCTATTCTCATTGAAATATTAGTGATCGCTTGTGTTGATTTGAGCGTAATATTTAATGGTTTTTCGCTCGGAGTATGCACCGGATCGATCATTAAGCCGACGCTGATATTTGCAACGTTCTTGCTACATTCTCCTGTGGAAAATTGACATAATGTAAGATCTTCTGCAAAAGATGTTTGGTCTGTATTTTTTTTATTGTCACATGCCACTAAAAACATTGAAGAAATTACTAGTGTCGAGATTTTGATTATTTTATACACGAGGATTAACCTTTACTCATTAATTGATAACATTCTCTAATAGACCTTGATCTAGATCAACTTTGATGCATGTTGTGAAGTATCTTTTTTGACTCAGCTCAAGTATCATTACACCGCCTCGTGATAGAGACAATAAACTCGAGGTAACACATTGACAAATAGCTGTAAAAATAGTCAACACTGGCTAGTTTTGTAACCATTTGTCAACTTAACAGGTAAAGCTCGCTTTGCTAAATATTAAAGTATAAGTAATAAGCCGTGGAAGCATTATGATGAACCATTCCCAGTCTACAGGCGCTGATTACAATTACACTATTGTTCGCCAATTCGCATTAACCACAGTTTTGTGGGGAATCTTTGGTATGGCAGTGGGTGTATTTATTGCGGCTCAGTTAATCTGGCCACAACTGAACTTCGACACACCTTGGTTAACGTTTAGTCGTTTACGACCTTTACATACCAATGCGGTGATCTTCGCGTTCGGAACATCAGCCCTTTTCGCTACATCCTACTATGTTGTGCAACGTACTTGTCAAGTCCGTCTATTTGCGCCTAAATTAGCCGCATTTACATTTTGGGGTTGGCAAGCCGTTATTATTGCAGCTGCAATTACACTACCTTTGGGTATTACCCAAAGTAAAGAGTATGCAGAATTAGAGTGGCCTATTGATATCGCGATTGCGGTTATTTGGGTGAGCTATGCAATTGTCTTCTTTGGCACAATCGCTAAACGAACTACGTCACATATTTATGTGGCTAACTGGTTCTTTGGTGCCTTTATTATCACTGTTGCTGTATTGCACATTGTTAACTCAATGGCGATACCTGTAAGTCTATTTAAGTCTTACTCACTGTACTCTGGTGCGGTCGATGCAATGGTTCAGTGGTGGTATGGTCATAATGCGGTAGGCTTCTTACTTACTGCCGGTTTCTTGGGGATGATGTATTACTTCGTACCTAAGCAAGCTGGTCGCCCTGTGTATTCTTACCGTTTGTCGATTGTTCACTTTTGGGCATTGATTGCGTTATACATTTGGGCCGGTCCTCACCATTTACATTACACTGCCCTTCCTGACTGGACTCAGTCTTTAGGTATGGTGATGTCATTAATCCTATTCGCACCTTCTTGGGGCGGTATGATTAACGGTATTATGACCCTGTCTGGTGCTTGGCATAAGCTACGTACAGACCCTGTATTACGTTTCTTAGTTGTTTCATTGTCTTTCTATGGTATGTCTACCTTCGAAGGCCCAATGATGGCAATCAAAACAGTAAACGCATTATCTCATTACACTGACTGGACTATTGGTCACGTTCACTCTGGCGCGCTAGGCTGGGTTGCAATGGTGTCAATTGGTTCGTTATATCACTTAGTTCCTGTGTTGTTTAATCAAGGCCGCATGTATAGCACTTCGCTTGTTAATGTGCATTTCTGGTTAGCGACTATCGGTACAGTGTTGTATATCGTAAGTATGTGGATTTCTGGTGTTATGCAAGGCCTTATGTGGCGTGCAGTAAACTCTGACGGTACGTTAACGTACAGTTTTGTTGAGAGTTTAGAAGCTTCTTATCCATTCTACTTCGTCCGCTTTATCGGTGGTTGTTTCTTCTTAACTGGTATGTTGATTATGGCTTATAACGTTATTCGTACCGTTAAAGCGCCTAAAGATTCACTACCTGCTATTGCAGAAGCTTAAGGAGCAGATTCGATGAAATTTAATCATGAATTAATTGAAAAGAATGTCGGCCTGCTAGCCATTTTCACTGTTATCGCCATTAGTTTTGGTGGTTTGGTGCAAATTACGCCGCTAATTTTTCAAAAAGACACGACTGAAGCGGTTGAAGGTTTGATCCCTTACACTGCGTTACAGATTGAAGGTCGTGACGTTTATGTCCGTGAAGGATGTTATAACTGTCACAGCCAGATGATCCGTCCTTTACGTGCTGAAACTGAACGTTATGGACACTACTCTGTTGCTGGCGAGTCTGTTTGGGACCACCCTTTCCAATGGGGTTCTAAGCGTACAGGTCCTGATCTTGCTCGTGTTGGTGGTCGTTACAGCGATAAATGGCATGAAGTGCATTTAATCAACCCACGTGATGTGGTGCCACAGTCGAACATGCCTGGTTTCCCTTGGTTAGCTGAAAATACGCTAGACGGTGAACTCACTGGTGACAAGATGACTATCTTACGTAACCTGCACAAAGGCGGTTATAAAGGTAATGATCTTTACACTGATGAAGAGATTGCTGGCGCTCAAAAAGCGGTTGAAGGCAAAACTGAACTACAAGCACTAATCGCGTATTTGCAATCTTTGGGTCACGCACTCAAGTAGGAGGCAATAATGGATTACGGTACTTTTCAAGGCATTTTAACCATTATTGTCATGGTGACGTTTGTCGGGATCTTTTACTGGGCATACAGTAAGCACAGCAAGTCGAAATTTGACGAAGCGGCTAACTTAGTATTTTCAGACGACGAACTGGCTAAAATGTCTAAAGACTCAGGAGAGCAGAAGTAATGATTATGAGTAACTTCTGGAGCATTTGGATTTCTGTACTGACGATTGTGGTCATTGTTGGTTGTTTTATTCTGCTTAAGCTAGTGAATAATAATTACACTGGTGTAGAAGAAGGCAAATCAATGGGCCACGAGTTTGATGGCATTGAAGAACTCAATAACCCGCTACCAAAGTGGTGGGCTTATATGTTCTATCTGACTATCGTGTTCGGTGTGATCTATTTAGCTCTATACCCAGGCCTAGGTAACTACAAAGGTCTATTTGGTTGGACAAGTTCTAACCAAAGTATTGGTACTGAAAATGGTATTAAAGCCGATTCAGCAGCAGCACTTGAAGCCGCAAAAGCAGAAAACCGTTTATCACAGTATGACCGCGAAGTGGCCCATGCTGATGAAAAATATGGTCCTATTTTTGCTGCGTACTTAGCAACTCCGTTAGAAGAGTTAGTTAACAATGAAGAAGCATTGAAAGTGGGTGGCCGTTTGTTTTTACAAAACTGCGCTCAATGTCATGGTTCGGATGCGCGTGGCGGTAAAGGCTTCCCTAACCTTACTGATTCAGATTGGTTATACGGTGGCGATTTAGCCACTATTAAAACCACGTTAATGAATGGTCGTAACGGTATGATGCCGCCTAAAGGTGGTTTACCTATCGAAGACAGCGAGATTAAAGGTCTTGCTGAATACGTCATTAAACTGTCTGGTGGTGAACACGACGAAGCATTAGCTGCTCAAGGCCAAGGCTCGTTCATGAAAGGTTGTTTTGCGTGTCATGGTATGGACGCAAAAGGCAACAAGTTCATGGGTGCCCCTAACCTAACGGACAATGTTTGGTTATATGGCGGAAGCCGTGGTGTTATTTCTGAGTCAATCATTAACGGTCGTGCCGGTGTTATGCCTGCATGGAAAGACATTCTCGGTGAAGAGAAAGTTCACGTTATTGCTGCTTATGTTTATAGCTTATCAAACAAATAGTTATCAATAGCTAAATATAAGGCCTCGAGATAATCGAGGCCTTTTTTTTAAGTGATTATTAAGCTGTTACGCGTTAAAATACTGCGGTAAATTTTTACACTATATTTAGGATGTATCATGTCGAATCAACCCCCTTGGTATAAACAATTTTGGCCTTGGTTTTTAATCGTTTTACCAATGTGTGCCGTTATTGCCAGCTTAACTACATTAAAAATTGCGTTAGATAATTCTGACTCTTTGGTTGCTGAAGAATATTACAAAGAAGGCAAAGCCATTAACATGGACTTGCGCAAGATAAAATATGCGCAGCAAATAGGCATGAAGTTTTTAGTTAAAGTCACCGACCAAGAGTTACAAATCACTCAACAAGGTGGTCCTGAATATCGTGCTGCGTTAAATGTCCATTTTTATCACCCAACGATTGAAGCGAACGATTTCAGTTTAAATGCGACTGCTGATGCTAACTATGTTTATCGCATTCCTTTAGATGCTGCAATCAAAGGCCCTTGGGAAGTACGTATTGAAGGTTTTGATGCAAAATGGCGAATTCAACAACGTATCGAAATTAAAGATGACGTTGAATATTGGCTTAATTAATTTATGACCTCTTGTTTCCATTGTAATGAACCCGTTCTCACTGGCGAGCAATTTACCACCATAATCAACGGGCAAGCACAACCTATGTGTTGCCCAGGCTGCCAGGCTGTGTCTCAAGCTATTATTGATGCAGGATTAACGAGCTATTATCAGTTCCGAAGTGAGCCAGGTAACAGCCAAACCGCATTAGTACCAGAGCAGTTAACCCAATACAGCGCGTACGATCTGCCTGAAGTTCAGCAAGACTTTGTTCATAAACAAGGTGAAATCGACTCTACCTCATTATCAATTGATGGCATAACCTGCGCTGCTTGTGCCTGGTTAATTGAACACAAACTCAAGCCAATTAACGGGGTAACCAATGTGCTTGTTAATTCCACCACACAACGGGCGATGGTGAGTTGGGATAATAGCACCATAAAATTAAGTGAAATCTTACAACTTATTAGCCAAATTGGTTATCAAGCTGCACCTTATCAAGTAGACGAACAAGAAAAACAATCCAAAGCTGACAGCCGAAAATTCTTATTACGACTTGGTCTGGCGGGCTTTGCTACCATGCAAGTCATGATGTTTGCCCTCGCCTTGTACACGGGTTACTTTACTGATTTAGAAGTCGAATTTAGAGATTACTTTCGCTGGGTTAGTTTAATTTTTGCCGCACCAGTCGTGTTGTATTCTGCTCAACCCTTTTATTTTAGTGCCCTGCGCAGTCTGTTAAGTGGCAAACTTAACATGGACGTTTCTGTTTCTATTGCCATTGGTGGCGCGTTTATCGCCAGTTGTGTTGCGACAATACAAGGTAATGGTGAGGTTTATTTTGAATCAGTTTCAATGTTTACCTTCTTTTTATTACTCGGACGCTATTTTGAGCAAACAGCCAGACAAAGGGCTTCGGTCAGCTCGAGTAATTTACATAAATTAGTACCGTTAACCGCTCATTTAATTAAAGATGGCCAAACTACAGAAATAGCGGCAAAGCAGTTACGCATTAACGATATTATTTTAGTTAAACCTGGTGAAGTTATTGCTGCCGATGCTGTTGTTGTGTCGGGTAAATCAAGTGTCAATGAAGCCATGCTCACGGGTGAACAAATGCCCATCACTAAACAGTTAAACGATAATGTTTATGCGGGCACCATTAATGTAGAGCAACCCATTCAAGTAAGAGTCAATGCATTAGGTCAAGATCAATTAGTGGCCGAAATTATTCGTCTTCAAGAGATGGCATCAAATAACAAACCCGCTATTGCATTGGTGGCAGACCGATTAGCCCGGTATTTTTCCGCAACTATTTTGTCAATCGCGCTCATCACTTATATTGTGTGGTCGTTTATATCACCTGACGATGCATTCTGGGTCACTTTATCAGTACTTGTGGCTACTTGTCCTTGCGCCCTCGCCTTGGCAACGCCTACCGCTGTTACCTGCGCTACCGCTATTTTTACTCAATTAGGCATCATCACTCGCAAACCTGGTGTGTTTGAAAAATTGACTCAAATAAATCATGTGGTGTTTGATAAAACCGGCACATTAACCTGTGGCCAACTGTCGATTGGTGAAGTTACTGTCGAAAATAATTATTCACAGGCTCAAGTTTTGGCTATTGCCGCTGCCATTGAACAAGGTTCGTTACATCCCATTGCACATGCTTTTAAACCTTATTTTGATAATCGCTACAATCTTACTGAGCTTGAACACCATGTTGGCTTGGGCATTACAGCGACTCTAGACAATCAATCAGTAAAGATCGGTAAACGTGCGTTTGTATTGCCTCATCAGCATCAAAATGTACCGAATTCCAATATCCACACTCAACATTCGCAATTGATTTATTTGTCGATAGACAATCAACTGGTTGCGCAGATTGAAATGCTTGATCAACTGCGAATAGACAGTCAGCAAACGGTTAACCAACTCGCTCAATCTAAAATTGAGTTAAGTATTGCCAGTGGCGACAGCTCCGGCCATGTT
The DNA here is from genome assembly GCF_059758095.1 of Shewanella sp. MF05913. Taxonomy (NCBI): domain Bacteria; kingdom Pseudomonadati; phylum Pseudomonadota; class Gammaproteobacteria; order Alteromonadales; family Shewanellaceae; genus Shewanella; species Shewanella sp. MF05913. The sequence goes on along the minus strand of NZ_JCAYNT010000025.1, from coordinate 53,222 downwards.
GAATATTTAGCGCAAAAGCTTGGGATCACAGATGTACACGCGGGGTTATCACCTCAAGGTAAGCTGCAATTCATTAATCAATTACAACAAACTAAAAAAGTAGCCATGTTTGGTGATGGAATAAATGATGCCCCTGTTTTAGCGGGTGCAAATTTGTCGGTGGCCATGGGGAGTGGCAGTGCGATTGCTAAAAACAGTGCGGATCTCATTTTACTCGGAGATCACTTGTCACGGTTTAACGATGCGATTAATGTAGCTAAACAAGCCCAGCGTATCATCCATCAAAATTTATTATGGGCATTTGCTTATAACGTTATTATTTTACCATTGGCTGTGACTGGACATGTCGCGCCTTATGTTGCGGCAATTGGTATGTCTGTTAGTTCACTGATTGTGGTGAGTAACAGTTTACGGCTTCTTAGGATAAAACTATGAGTATCATCTACGTACTAATCCCCATTGCAATGTTGTTTGTAATGATTGCCGTAGCCATTTTCTTTTGGGCGGTAAAGTCAGAACAGTTTGATGATTTAGACAGGCAAAGTGTGTCGATATTATTTGACGATGAAGCCAAAAAACCACAGCAAGCTGATGATTTAGCCAATAAACCAGAGTAAACAGCGTGATTGAATATAATGTAGGTGGCGCGTTTATTGTTGGCTTAATGGGCGCAGCTCACTGTTTTGGTATGTGCGGTGGTTTAATTGGCGCATTTTCTGCCAATATACCCAACAACGGCCAAAGCAGATTAGCCAACCAGTTACGGTTTTTATTAAGCTATAACTTGGGACGCATCAGCAGTTATACCCTCGCAGGGGCTTTAGTGGGTGGTAGCGCATCGGCATTAGGGCAATTATTTAATGCCGATATCTATTTGTTGTTCCTACGAATTTTTGCCGGCGTTATGATGATATTCACGGGTTTATACATCGCGCAGATTTGGTTTGGTATTGTACATATTGAGAAAGTAGGCAAGGTTTTATGGCGCTATTTACAGCCATTAACCCGGAAACTATTACCCATTAAATATCCACATCAGGCATTACTTGCTGGAATGGTTTGGGGTTGGCTACCGTGTGGATTAGTTTATAGCACACTCACGTGGTCAGTTGCTTCGGGCAGTGCGCTGCAAGGTGCATTGATTATGTTAGCGTTTGGTCTTGGGACATTACCGGCTTTATTTGCAGCAGGAATGGCAGCAAAAACCTTAGCGCAATGGGTACAAAAGCGTGCAGTGAGATTACTGAGCGGTTTGTTATTGGTGTTGTTTGGTTTACAAACACTCTACATTGCTTTTAATCAGCTAAACTAGTTAGTAACATTAATTTGGTTTAATATAGTAAAGTTTATACAAACTGAGAATGGGTATGACTTCAGAACTAATCAAAGCTCGTCGACCGTCAACTAGCGGATGCGCAATTCATTGCCATGACTGCAGTATGGAAGCCTTATGCATCCCTTTTACTCTCAATAATGATGAATTAGATAAACTCGATAACATTATTGAACGTAAAAAGCCTATTCAAAAGGGTGACCTTATTTTTAAGTCTGGAGATGGACTCAAATCTCTTTATGCTATTCGCTCAGGCACCATTAAAAGTTACACCATAACCGAACAAGGCGATGAACAAATTACCGGTTTTCATCTTGCGGGTGATGTGATTGGTTTTGATGGTATACATGCGCAGCAACATCAAAGTTTTGCGCAAGCATTAGAAACCTCAATGGTGTGTGAAATCCCTTACGATACCCTCGATACCCTAGCCGGCACCATGCCAAAACTCAGACAACAAATAATGCGTTTAATGAGCAGTGAAATTATGACTGACCAAGAAATGATTTTATTACTGTCGAAGAAAAATGCCGAAGAACGCTTAGCCGCGTTTATTAATAATTTATCTAAGCGTTTTGGTAACCGTGGGTTTTCATCAAAAGAATTTAGATTAACCATGACTCGCGGTGATATCGGCAATTATTTAGGGCTCACGGTTGAAACCATTAGTCGTTTATTGGGTCGATTCCAAAAGGCTGGGTTAATTGAAGTCAATGGTAAATACATCAGTATTGTAGACCATGATGAACTGGCCAAATTAGCCGGCAACTCACGCATCGCAACTTAAAGCTAATTAGTATGATCTACCTCAAAGTTTATTCATTAGTAAACGGTAATACTATAAGCAGTTAATATAAAAACAAAATTCAACAGCTTTGGAGGTTTTATGAAGGATTATAAAAAGATTTTAGTGGTGATTAACCCTACAACTGATCATCAACCAGCATTAGCTCGAGCAGTAGAGCTTGCGAGTAAAAGTAATGCTGTCATCACTGCATTTTTATCTATCTTTGATTTCTCATACGAAATGACCTCTATTTTGTCTAGCCAAGAACGTGAAGCAATGCGCCAAGGCGTTATTGACCAACGTGTTGCGTGGTTAGAAAATGCAATTAGTGGGTATAGCAGTAAAAAATTGACCATTAATACTGAAGTGGTTTGGCATAACCGCCCTTTTGAAAGTGTGATTAATTATGCGATGAAAGGGGCTTATGACCTTATCGTAAAAAGTACCCATCAACACGATAAACTCAAAGCGGTGATTTTTACTCCAACCGATTGGCATTTAATGCGTAAGTCACCTGTTCCTGTGTTGATGGTTAAAGAACACGATTGGCCAGTGCAAGGTAAAATTGTTTGTGCTGTTAATGTTGTGTCGGAAGATGATGATCATCAAACTCTTAATGGTAAAATCATTAATCACGCCCTCGATTTAGCGAAAAAGTTCTCTGCCAGTGTTCACCTTGTGAACGGCTACCCAGGTACACCCGTTAATTTAGCCATTGAATTACCAGACTTTGATGCCAACATTTATAACAATACGGTGAGAATGCAACACGAACAACGTGTGCAATATCTTGCGCAAGCTTATAACATTCCGCTTGAAAATTGTCATGTTGAGGAAGGATTACCAGAAGATGTTATTCCTGAACTTGCCGCTAAATTAGATGCTGAACTAGTGGTGTTAGGGACTGTCGGTCGCACAGGGTTTTCAGCTGCATTAATTGGTAATACTGCTGAACATGTTATTGATAGTATTAATTGTGACTTATTAGCGATTAAACCTGACGGATATAAATCACCTTTAGAAGATTAGTCGATTAAGAGTAAGCGAAAACCTTTACCCTGCCCTCGATTACTGGAATAATACGCGCCCTGAAACACTTGGTTACTGGGCGCATTTTTATGTCTGAAGTTGAAGTCGATACAATCGCAAAAAAAAATATTACTCGTATGAATAAACTGCAAAAACGTTTGCGCCGCGAAGTCGGTTCTGCGATTGCAGATTACAATATGATCGAAGAAGGTGATCGTGTGATGTGTTGTTTGTCTGGCGGTAAAGACAGCTACACCATGCTAGATATTTTATTAAATCTTCAGCAGCGTGCCCCAATCAAGTTTGAAATTGTTGCGGTAAACCTAGACCAAAAACAACCAGGTTTTCCTGAGCATATCCTTCCTGCATACCTAGACAACATTGGCGTGCCATACCACATTCTTGAAAAAGACACTTACTCTATCGTTAAAGAGAAAGTACCTGAAGGTAAAACCACTTGTGCGCTGTGCTCTCGTTTACGTCGTGGCACCTTATATGGATTTGCCCAACATATCGGCGCAACCAAGATTGCTTTAGGCCATCACCGTGATGACATTATCGAAACGATGTTTTTGAATATGTTTTATGGCGGTAAACAAAAAGCGATGCCACCTAAGTTATTGTCTGATGACGGCGCTAACATGGTGATCCGTCCATTGGCATATTGCCGTGAAAAAGACATCGAAGCTTATTCTGATCTTAAAGAATTCCCGATTATTCCGTGTAACTTGTGTGGCTCACAAGAAAACCTAAAGCGTGGCGAAATTAAAAACATGCTAAAACTTTGGGATAAACAATCACCGGGCCGTATTGAAACCATCTTTACTGCGATGCAAAATACTGCGCCTTCTCAAGGTGTTGACCGTCAGCAATTTGATTTTGTATCGCTCAAGCGCAATCCCGATGCAGAAAAAAAAGGTGATGTTGCAGATGCCGATTTACCGGCTTTTGATTTTGTCGACATCAGTAACAATGGCCATATTAATTTAGATGTCAGTAATCGAATTGATATTGTCGCGACGTTCAAGCCGTAACGATTTACGAAGACACATTACTGATTTAATAAAAAAAGCGTTGATGAATATCAACGCTTTTTTTTATTGAAATTGATTACACTTTTACATTTAAGGACGAGAGATTGCGATTCATTATACTAAAATTGATTAGTGATTAACGAGCGGACTGACCACATTCGGTTTTTCACTAAATGTAATGTGTGTTAACTGATTTATTTGCTCAAGGCTAAGTGTTAACTTGCCGCTCGAGGTTTGTTGCACATCATCGATCATGATAGTGGTGTCGGCAGTTAAAAATTCAAACGTAATACCGTCAATGGGTTTACGGAAATACTTCATCGGAAAACCTTGTAGGCCATCAAGTAAACGGTCCATATCGATATTGAGTGCAAGTAACTCTGCTTGGGTATATTGTTGTTGAGTTGAGCGAGCCCGTACTTGCATTGCAATAGCACATTGATCCGCATTGCCTGCAACAACAATATTAACTAACCCTCTATCCGATTTTAATTGTGCATCATATGGAATATATAAACGTTGTTGATCTGTATACGTTAAAGGATATGTTTGATTTTCTGTGGTAATACTGCCGGAGGTAATAGTGCAATCTGTTGTCACAGGAACACTAAACGCTAACTCAACAAGTGGGTAGTTTTGTTTGTTCACTTGCTTTAGGCGATCATAAAAGCCAACGTACTCTAGTGAAACGGTTTCAGCGACGCAGCTACTGGCAACAAATGCGGCCGATAATATAAATAATCCATGACGTAGCGGGCGGTTAAACATTGGCTTGGTTTCCTGTTAAAAAAGATTTGTTATGTTTTAGCATTTCAAGCAGCTCATCAATGTATTCATCCTTCCGTTCAGAATAATTAATCAACCCGAATACTAACTTCTCTGCAGTCGGTTTTATTTTTTGTGCTCGTAAATCAGCACGTATCGAGCGAAATAGTCGATAGGCTTGATTGCTGTTTAAATTAATCATATAGGCAATAATTGAATCTTTGGGCGAATCAAATACCGCCACTTCATGGTTTTTGCCATTGTCTCGTGCTAAAGGTACTAAGCCACAACCTTGAGAAAAGCACCATTGGCCGAAAAAGTTATTCCCTTCAACCGCAAAGCGCGAACTTCCCCAGCCACTCTCATTTGCGGCTTGCACCAATACCATGTTAACCGGAATAGTATCAATTCGTTTGAGTAACGGCGTTAACGTGGTGCGAGTTAATGATTTTATATCATACTGATATTTGCTAATAATCGATTGTAAACGTTCAGTGTCTTTTTCATTTAAACCAATGCCGTTATCAATTTGTTCAATCATTGCGAGTAGGAATTGGCGTTCGTGAATAATAATTTGGTTTTGTGCTTCTATAGCGGGGCGTAAGTAGTCAAAAAAGCTTTGTTTTTTTGTGTCTATGTCTTCAATATTGGCAAAATCCGGCATTTTGCCTAAATCAATATTGTGTAACTGCCCTAAAGCAGAATTCGGTGAAGAAGGCGTTGATTTGGGAATGAAAAACACTCTTATAGCCAACAATGCAATAACGGCTAAACCCAATGCAAATGTCATTTGACCAATACTGCCTAACTTCAATCGTACCTACCTTATTTTTTTATGGTATTAAACGGGATAATTATAACCTTAAAACCCTCATGATTCATCAAAGGCACTTTGCGATTACTCTCATTGAGTCATCATAACGCGATGATCACGAAAGCTTAAAATTAATTACACGTTAATGTCACTAAACGGTTAGAATCAAAGCTATATTTGCGGCGCGCATTCATCACTTATTATTCGCCGCGTAACATTCAGCACTCAAGGATTTGAGAACAACGCTATGTTGAATCAAAAATTAATGAACATTGATCATGTCGTAGCCATCGGTGGCGGTCATGGGTTAGGCAGAATACTTGCTGCACTCGCTTTTTTAGGTCCTAAATTAAGCGGCATTGTTGCCACCACAGATAATGGCGGTTCAACAGGACGATTAAGACAAGACCAACAAACTATTGCTTGGGGTGATTTACGTAATTGTTTATCACACTTAGCTCACCGCCCTTCTTTAGGTTCTATGCTATTTGACCACCGTTTTACTGGCGACAATGAACTTGCGGGGCATAATTTGGGCAATGTGGTGTTACACGCGCTTGACCAATTGTGCGTACGCCCACTCGATGCAGTCAATTTAATTCGCGGGATTTTAAAAATTGAAACGCAAATCATCCCCATGTCTGAAGCATCAACTCATTTAGTTGCACTAAGTCATTGTGGCGCAAAAGTGTTTGGTGAATTAAACGTTGATGGTATGACCGAGGCACCAATCGCTTTATCTTTAGAACCACAAGTACAAGCAACATTGGAAGCGTGTTTGGCCATTGAAAAATCGCAATTGATTATTTTGGGGCCAGGTAGTTTTTTAACCAGTATTTTGCCGCCACTGCTCATTCCTGAAATTGCCGAAAGTATTAGGAACTCAAATGCGCATGTGATGCTTATCGACAACTTAACTGCTGAGTATTCTCCAGCTAGTACGTTTAGCATTGAAGATAAAATTGTTTGGTTAAATCAAATTATCGGTAAAAAAGTGATTGTCGATGTTATCCAACATGGGCAGGGACAAAAAATAGCCAGTCATTACAGCAATGAAGTGCGTTTTAATCAATTTAACTTAGTCAGTCAGCACCATCCCGGCCTACATGATAAACAGTCTTTAGCTGAAGCAATTGAACAAGTGTGTCAATTTCATTTAGCCCAACAACAGATCCCTGAACTTAATTAATACCGCGGAGTTCAAGGATGAGTTTCTAAAACAAGAAAATCAAATTAATAAAAAAGGCTGCAAAAGCAGCCTTAATTATTATTCGATTTTTTTACAGCACTTGTGCGATAGCTTTACATACTGCTGGCATGTTGTTTTTAGTTAGGCCAGCGACGCTAATGCGACCTGAACCAACGATATAAATGGCAAACTCATCTTTTAAACGAGCCACTTGTTGCTTGTTTAAACCTGAGAAACTGAACATACCGTTTTGACGTGAAATAAAACTAAAGTCTTGCTCTACGCCTTCTGCTTTTAGACTGTCTACAAATAACGTCCGCATTTCTGCAATGCGTTGGCGCATTTCAGTTAATTCTGCTTCCCACTGTTGACGCAACTCGGTGTTTGCCAAAATAGTACTCACAATTAATCCGCCATGAGCAGGAGGGTTAGAGTAATTTGCACGAATTGTTTTTTTGATTTGGCTAAAGCTGTTAATCGCTGCGCTATCATCTTGTGCTACAACCGTTACCGCACCAATACGTTCATTGTATAAACCAAAGTTTTTTGAAAATGAGTTCGCGATAAGTAACTCAGGTACCAAAGCCGATACAGTACGAAGACCTTGTGCATCTTCTTCAATACCAGCACCAAAACCTTGGTATGCAAAATCAAATAATGGTAAAAGCTGCTTGTCTAAACAAACTTGCGCAACCTGACTCCATTGCGCTAAAGACAGATCTATGCCGGTTGGATTATGACAACAACCATGTAATAGCACCACATCACCAGCTTGAGCTTGATTAAGATCGACCAGCATCGCATCGAAATCCATGTCGTGAGTTTCGGCTTTATAGTAACGATATTCTTTGACCGTTAAGCCGGCAGTTTCAAAAATATTTTGGTGATTAGCCCATGTCGGATTACTCACCCAAATCGTTGTTGATTGAGTATTGCGAACTAAAAACTCGGCTGCAACACGTAAGGCACCGGTTCCACCTGGTGCTTGTGCTGTTACTGCACGCTTGTCTTTAATAATCTGGTTATCCGCACCGAACAGCAACTCTTGTACTACCTGGTTATAAGCTTGAACACCTTCAATGCCTAAATAGTTTTTGGTCATTTCTGTTTCAAGTAAAATAGCTTCTGCTTTTTTTACTGATTTCAGCACTGGCGTTTGCCCTGCCTCATCCTTATAAATACCAACACCTAAATTAACTTTATGTGCGCGAGTATCGGCTTTAAAAGCATCAGTTAAGCCTAAAATTGGGTCCGCTGGAGCAAGCGTTACTTCAGAAAAGATCATTACAACTATCCTAATTGAGGGAAGAGACAAATTTTATTTAGTTATACCATTGTATCGACAAGCTGAGTAGTGAGATTTTTAATTGTTGGGATAAAATGACACAATCATTAAAATTAAATCAAAAATTTTAAGATAACTTCAATTTAATCGATGATTTCGATAAAATTTTAATATAAGAAGCGCAATGTTAACTCGGTTTATGTTCTATACGTCAATTTCTGATAGGCATTTTTTGTTAGCTGTATTTTATGTGCACAGCTTTGTGTGAATGGCGTTAAAGATATTGTGCTGAGTGTTTATAAAATGGCTCAGGGGAAATGTATTCACTGAATACAGATTTTATCGCTGACAAAATTTGCACACATTGCAAAATTTAAAACCATTTTTTACATTTTGATAATTGCGCTTTTTTGATAAACCACATGTATTTAGACAATTGATTACCGATGCTTAAGACTATTTATCGTAAATGTATTTAAATTCAAAAGAGTTGTAACTCATTTTTAGGCATAAAAAAAGGAACCCGAAGGTTCCTTTTCTAAAGCATTTCACTAATTAATTAGTTAATGCTTCTTTTGCTTTTTCAACTAAAATTGCAAATACAACTTTGTCGAAAACAGCGATGTCAGCCAAAATCTTACGATCGATTTCAATAGACGCCTTTTTCAAGCCGTTAATGAAACGGCTGTAAGACAGACCATTTTGACGTGAAGCCGCATTAATACGAGCAATCCATAATTGACGGAATTGACGTTTTTTCTGACGACGGTCACGGTAAGCATATTGACCAGCTTTAGTTACTGCTTGAACAGCAACACGGTAAGTACGGCTACGAGCGCCATAATAACCTTTAGCTAGTTTAAGTACTTTTTTGTGACGAGCACGAGCGGTTACACCACGCTTAACTCTAGGCATTGTTTATCTCTCCTTTAATTAAGCGTATGGTAGTTGACGTGCAATCGCTGGCACATCAGACTTAGCAACTAAACATTTAGCACGTAAGTGACGCTTACGCTTAGTGCTCTTCTTGGTCAAAATGTGACGTAAGTGTGCTTGCTTGCGCTTGAAACCATTAGCGGTTTTCTTAAAACGCTTCGCTACACCCTTGTCTGTTTTCATTTTAGGCATTTCTAAAACTCCGCATTGGGACGTTAATAAACGTAAGGCGAGCAAAAGCCTCAAGAGACTTTTGCTACTTTAGGTTGCCCTACTATTTCTTTTTAGGTGCTAACACCATAATTGCTTGACGACCTTCCATTTTCGGGAAAGATTCGACAACCGCATACTCTTCCAAATCAGCCTTGATACGGTTCAAAAGATCCATACCTAGGTTTTGGTGTGCCATTTCGCGACCACGGAAACGCAGCGTAATTTTCGCTTTGTCACCATCTTCTAGAAAACGAATCAGGTTGCGTAGTTTTACCTGATAGTCGTTTTCATCAGTGCCGGGACGGAATTTAATTTCCTTCACCTGGACCTGTTTCTGCTTCTTTTTTTGTTCTTTTTGAGCTTTCGCTTTATCAAAAAGGAACTTACCGTAGTCCATTATGCGACAGACCGGAGGCTCAGCATTAGGGCTGATCTCTACAAGATCAACACCGGCTTCATCTGCAATACTCTGAGCTTCTTTAATACTAACGATACCAATTGGTTCTCCTTCTAAATCCGACAAACGGACTTCAGGAACACCAGTGATTTCATCATTGATTCTATTAGGGGCTGGCTGTCGCCCTGCTGTTCTTTTGATCTTTATGACCTATTCCTCCAACAATTTGAGACTACGGAGCGAAATTTGTTGACGTATTATAGAGGCGAAATCTTCTAATTTTAACTTGCCTAAATCAATACCGTCACGTGTACGCACCGCGACTTCCTTATTTTCCATTTCTTGATCACCAACGACCAACAAATAAGGCACACGTCTAAGTGTGTGTTCGCGTATTTTAAAGCCTATTTTCTCATTCCTCAAGTCAAAAGATGCTCGAATACCCTGTTCTTTGAAGAATTTAACGATTTCTTCAACATAATCAGCTTGTTTATCGGTAATATTCATTACAACGACTTGCATTGGAGCAAGCCAAGTTGGGAATTTACCCGCGTATTCTTCTATCAAGATGCCTAAGAAACGTTCTAACGAACCTAAAATAGCACGATGGATCATTACCGGCGTCTGGCGACTGTTGTCTTCAGCTACATAAGTAGCACCTAAACGAGTCGGTAATGCATAATCTAGCTGTACTGTACCACATTGCCATGCACGATCTAAACAATCATGTAAGGTAAATTCGATTTTTGGGCCATAAAACGCGCCTTCGCCCGGTAATATATCATATTCAATATTATTTGCGGCTAATGCTTGCTTCAAAGCTTCTTCTGCACGGTCCCACATCGCATCATCGCCAATACGCTTTTCAGGGCGTGTTGACAGTTTTACGACAATGTTTTCAAAGCCGAAGGTTGCGTATGTGTCATATACCATTTGGATACATGCACTCACTTCCTGCTGAACTTGATCATCAGTACAAAATACGTGAGCGTCATCTTGAGTAAATCCGCGTACGCGCATTAATCCATGTAATGAACCCGATGGCTCGTTACGATGACAACAACCGAACTCAGCCATACGTAATGGCAGGTCGCGGTACGATTTTAAACCTTGATTGAAAATCTGTACGTGACCAGGACAGTTCATTGGTTTAATCGCGTATTCACGGCTTTCGCTGCTGGTTGTGAACATGGCTTCTGAGTATTTATCCCAGTGACCTGAACGTTCCCATAGAGAACGATCCATCATTAATGGACCTTTAACTTCTTGATAAGTGTACTGGCCTAATTTTTGACGAATAAACTTTTCAAGCTCTAGGAATATGCTCCAACCATCATTATGCCAAAACACCATTCCTGGCGCTTCTTCTTGCATATGGTATAAATCTAGCTGTTTGCCAATTTTACGATGATCACGCTTGGCTGCTTCTTCTAAACGCACTAAATGAGTTTTAAGGGCTTTTTTATCTGCCCACGCTGTTCCGTATACACGTTGCAGCATTTTGTTATCAGAGTTGCCACGCCAATACGCACCCGCAACACTCATTAACTTAAAGTTTTGACAAAAACGCATATTCGGCACGTGCGGCCCGCGACACATATCAACATATTCTTCGTGATGATATAGCGCTGGAGTTGCATCTTTACTGATGTTTTCATCTAAAATAGCAATTTTGTATTCTTCGCCACGTTCGCTAAAAGCGTCACGCGCTTCTTGCCAAGAAACGACTTTTTTAACCACGTCGTAATTGGTTTTTGCTAGCGCAAGCATTCGCTTTTCAAGTGCTTCGATATCATCTTGCGTTAACTTGTGGTCCAAATCGATGTCGTAGTAAAAACCGTTATCGATAACAGGGCCAATAGCCATTTTTGTTTCAGGCCACATTTGTTTGATCGCGTGACCTAATAAATGCGCACAAGAATGGCGAAGGATTTCAACACCCTCGTCGTCTTTAGCCGTAATGATAGCGAGTTCTGAATCTGCTGTGATCAAGTCTGTTGCGTCTTTAAGCTCACCGTTAACTCGGCCAGCGATACACGCTTTAGCTAAACCAGGGCCGATGTCTAATGCAACATCAAGAGTCGATACAGGATTGGCAAACTCACGTTTGCTGCCATCAGGCAATGTAATAATAGGCATGAAATGTCCTTGTCCAGTGGTGACCCACACGTAGGGCCACATGGTAATTAAGTATGTTCTTTTGGAACGAGAGACACGTTAATGAAATCAAGACAGTACAGGAGTCTTAGTTACCCATAAACGTAGCCTTTATTCTAAGTGATAAGCCGTTTATGGCGCAACTATATAAGGTTGAATAACGACTATATTTGATGATTTTAGAAAATATAGTTATCCGCAGAATAAATTATGACATTCACCACTTATTTGATGTTCTACGTTATTTATTTTAGATACAACGAATTAGCATTGATATTGCCAGCCATTTTTTATAGTACCTCGCGGAATTATTTGTCAGAGTTAATTTAAATCACTCTCTATGCTAATGATATTATTATCTATTATTTAATAATCTTTAAAAAACTAAATTTGGAGTCAAATAATTTCAACAGACATAAATCAAACAAATGGATGACCCACAATAACAGGAGGCCACTATACTGTTTATAACAACATCACTGGGAGGTTTAAAATGAGATTATTATCGCGCCCAATTTGTTGCCCGCATTGCGGTCATCATCAACATGTCACAATCGATGCGAGTGCTGGCGATCAAGAATATTATGATGATTGTCGCATCTGTTGTAACCCCATTCATATCCGTATGCACTTAGATGAAAACCGACGAATGATTGAGCTGCATGTCGATTCAGATGATGAACAAATTTATTAGGCTTAAAAGACAACCGTTTTTAATGGGGTAACGCCATAATGGCAACAATAATGGCGTTACATGCTTATCACTGATGAGTATTAGTCATAGGTTAATTATTGAGTAACTGCTTTTTTGCCAGTATCCGCTCAACAGTGTCGACTATCACCTGTGTTTGACTATCGATTTCGATATTAATCTTATCACCCACTTTATATTGACTTAAATTAGTCAATTTCAATGTTTCGGGAATTAAGTGCAACATAAAGCCGCTATCACTTACCTTACCTACTGTTAGACTGCATCCGTTAATGCCGACGAAACCTTTATAAAAAATGTAGTTCATCCACTGTGGGTCAACCTTAAGCTCAATATTATAATGTTCCGCAGTATTACTGACTTCACCAACGGTACCTTGAGTATGCACATGTCCTGATAAAATATGTCCGCCAATTTCGGTTCCAAATGTCAACGAACGTTCAATATTGACATTATCCCCAACACAGGTATTACCTAGGTTAGTCAGCGCTAATGTTTCTTCCATTACATCAAAGAAAACCTTATCATTTAGTATCTTGGTTACTGTTAGACAAACGCCGTTATTGGCAACACTTGCACCTGTCACTAATCCCTTTGTTAACTCTGATGTCATAAGGATTTCAAAGGTGTTAAGTCCTGCAGTTTTTTGTATTGATACCACTTCACAAGTGGCTTGAACTATACCAGTAAACATATTTCTCTCGTTCCGTAATAGGCTTTTTAATGAATAATACAGGTTTTCAAATTCAGCGCTTAATAAAATTAGCGCTTCCGGTACTTATTGCCCAAGTGACACAAACCATGATGGGATTCATCGACACGGTAATGGCTGGAAGAGTCAGTGCGGTCGATATGGCTGCAGTGGCTGTAGGTACCAGTTTATGGTTGCCTGCTATTTTATTTGTTCAAGGTTTATTAATGACTTTTACGCCAGTGTTTTCTCAACATCATGGTGCAAATAATCAACAAGTGATCCCGTCTCTCATATTTCAAGCAGGTTATATTGCCATAATTGGTGGGATTGGCGTGATGATCTTTCTCGCATCTTCTACCTATTTACTTGATTTAATGCATTTAGAACCGCAATTACATGCATTAACGGTGGGTTATATTGATGCGATTTTATGGGGCGCCCCCGCTTTTGTCTTATATCAAGTATTACGTGGCTGCAGTGAAGGAATATCTTACACCATGCCTACCATGGTGATTGGCTTTGTTGGTTTAGCTGTGAACATCCCAGCTAACTATATCTTTATCTATGGAGGCTTCGGCATTCCTGCAATGGGCGGTGCGGGATGCGGCGTAGCTACAGCGTTAGTATTCTGGGCAATGTTAGCCGCGATGATTATTTACATGTTAGTTGATAAGACCTTTAAAGAACTTGGGCCCTTTAAGCAATTTTACCGTCCGCATTTGGCCAGCATGTGGTCAATGACCAAACTGGGCATGCCGATTGCCATGGCTTTGTTTTTTGAAGTGAGCTTATTTGCGGTTATTGCACTCTTTCTTGCGCCGTTAGGGGCAAATGTTGTAGCTAGCCATCAAATTGCACTTAACTTTTCATCGATTGTATTTATGTTGCCATTATCTATCGGCATTGCAGTTTCAATCCGTATTGGCTATTACCTTGGCCGTAATCAACCTGAAATAGCAGCGTTAGTTGCCAGAGTAGGATTAGGACTATCCTTTGTGTTAGCAGTTTGCACGGCATTATTAACAGTTACATTTAGACATGAAATCGCTTTGCTGTATAACGACAACCCTGAAGTGGTTGCATTAGCAGGAAGCTTAATGATGCTGGCAGCCTTTTACCAAATATCAGATTCAGTCCAGGTCGTCGCCGCTGGCGCTTTACGCGGTTATAAAGACACCCGAAGTGCATTTTACATCACGCTGTTTTCATATTGGTTTGTGGGCATGTCGACGGGCTATATTTTAGGTTATACCAACATCATTGTTGAGCCAATCGGGGCGCATGGATTTTGGATTGGTTTAATCGCCGGTTTAACCGTAGCCGCAATATTGTTTGCAATACGTTTAAAGTACATACAGAAGAAAGGATTTGAGTTTCAACAGATTGGGTAATTAGGGCAACATTTTCAAGGTTTAATCATTCATATTGTTTAACCTTGAATCAAGTTGCACAGCAAATCACCATTTAATCATAAAAATGATTTTTTTACTTGCAAGCGGTAGGCTATCCCACTTACTATAGCGACCGCTTTGAAGCAAAACGTAATTAATGTTTACTTTAAACGATACACCCGTAGCTCAGCTGGTTAGAGCACTACCTTGACATGGTAGGGGTCGGTGGTTCGAGTCCACTCGGGTGTACCACTCTTCTGACAGAGTATAAAGAGTCAGTTTTTGTTAAAAGTAAACAATACACCCGTAGCTCAGCTGGTTAGAGCACTACCTTGACATGGTAGGGGTCGGTGGTTCGAGTCCACTCGGGTGTACCATTTCATTATAAAATTCAATCACTTATTATTATATTTTTTTTTAAAAAGTGTGCCTTACTCCGAATGCTAATCCAAAATCCCTTTGAAGATTCAAACAATATCATCCGTTTAAGCCATCACTAAAATAAATTATTTAGACGTCAATAAAATAATAGCTAACAGCACTTGTGCCCAAATTTGTGCCTAAGTGCCCAAACTATGTTTTAAGCAATTCCGGCGATGACCACCATACTGAATAGCCTTGAGGCCTAAAGATATTTAGTTAAAAGTAAAGTACGCGGTGAATTAACCGCCTACTGGGCAAGAAATCGGAAGTACATTCGCGTACATTTTTCCAAGTTGAAATTGTTCCATCGTATCCCTTTTGTGCAGCTTTGCCATACTAGGTGAAGCCCGTCATCCTTTGGTGCCGATAGGGTAAATTAAAGTGTCTTACCAAGCATAATTAGATACTTTTGACGAAGAATAGCCCATTTTCTCGCACTATTGTCTTCACAAATTTCTTCAACATGCTCAAATTAATTCACCTAATCTGGTCCAGATCGCGAACGTTTTTATAAACATATTCCGTATATTTATTAAACTACATTTGTACAGAATGTTATCAGTTCATGAATGATAGGAGGTGATTTTATATTTAAATTATTCATTGTGATCAAAAAATCTACAATCATACGGTTGCCCTATTCGACAAATAAGCACGTTTAAGCTCTAAATTTGGCTAAATTGCTTTTTATTGAAGCGTTTCTTTTTTTAAGTTATTTATTTCAAACTGGTGATGTGATTTGCGTTTTTAAGGCATATGTTTGACCAAAAAACTTGAATTATATTAGAAATAGTCGGATTCACAATACATTCTTCACGAATCCCAATCCCATTTAGCCTTATATTCTTCAATTAACTCGAGAGATCAAGGTAAGGTTTTATTTTCAATGGCACAATTTAAAATTTAAAATTGAAGATTACATAGAGTTAGTTGACAATGTACTTGCCCCTAATCCTTGGCCAGATGATATTAAAAATATTCGTATTGAACATATAAAAATATTTATGCGTACGGCGAGCGACCAAGGCTTTCGTTCAGTAATTTAGACGATATTAGTGATACATGATCATCAGTTTACTTATCAACACCACTGTAGAACAATTAAGCCGATGATAAATAATTTAATAACACTAATAGCGTGATCTCTAGCCTAAATCTAATTATAGTTACAATCAAATCAATGCTAATTTGCTATAATTTATATATTAACCATCTGAAGTTAAGATTTTTTTATGCCAGTATTTTTTTGTCGTCATGGTCAAACCCATTGGAATGTAAAAGGCCTTATTCAAGGGCAATTTAACAGTGAACTCACTAATGTTGGTAAGTCACAAGCTTTAGCGTTGGCGAATAAAGCAAAGACTCATCAAATAGAACATGTCGTATGCAGCGATTTAGGGCGAGCGGTTGAAACAGGTACTATCGTGTCGACATTTTTAGGGAGTAAACTTGAAATAATGCCTGAAATAAGAGAGCGAGGCTTCGGTATTTTACAAGGGATTTCTCGTACTGAACAACCCCAACTCTGGGATGCTTTTGACAATAAACACCTTAACGATGAATTGAATATTCAAGGTTCTGAATCTGCATCTCAAGTTGCAATTAGAATAACTCGTACCATTTCATCTTTATGTGATAATAATACAGATAGGAATGTATTATTAATTGGTCACGGGGAATGGTTACGCATTTTTATCAATATACATAATGGTCATCATCCTTGGTCAGATTTTAGTGTATTGCCAGATAACTGCGAAATAATTAAAATAAAAAAGCGCTAACGCGGAAATATCGATACACGTCGCAAGTCTATACATTAAAAAAATTAAAGCTGTTAATACAACAGCCCTAATTAATTTCCAGGAAATTACATTATTAAAAAGTCGACGATAATATTAAGCCGATTTCTTAAGCACTAAACTGTTTTAGCTTACTTAGATTATACTGCTATGCGGCGTGGGAACATAAAATTAATGATGAAATGTCTAATTCATCGAAAGAATCATTTTTAGTGATCAAATATGATTTCACATCCGTATCAGACAAAAACTCTACAACCTCTACATTGCGCGTAAATACTACGGCATCATCTAGCAATAAATTATTGTTGATCAAAAATTCAACAGCAACGATTTCATTCGTCAATGCAAATGATGAGGGTGACAGTTGATAATTAGGTTGTATCAAACGAACTTGTCTACCACATATACCATGACTCTTCGTTGACGCTACAATGCAAACATGATCAACAGGCTTGTCATTTATCGGAATGAAAATACCGAAATGCTGCAGATAATCAGCAGCATCTTGGTTGCCGGATATATTCCAATGCCAATCTCGAATATCTAATCTATGTTTACGAGAACATTCAATTAAGCTTTTGGCCGCTTCTTCAGAATCTAACCATAAATGTTTGTTTGTTGTAATGGTTAACCAATCTTCGCTATCAAACTGGTAATTAACTTCAATTTTTGGTGCGTCAACTATGGTTGCTCCAAGTAATTTTAGTTTATTACGACTTTCTTGGTCGTTAGAGCAGGTTAATACTTGTTGTTGACTTAGGGGTAATACGTCACGCCAATTTAATTCGTTGGCTAAACTCACTACTTCTCCCAATGCAACAAGCATTGGATCACCATTATCAAACTCAATTATCTGATCTCCGATTTGATCGATAGTTGAAATCAATGTACGTTGCTTAAAACTGGTGGCCGCTGCAATAACCGCAACGGGCGTGCAGGGTAATTTACCAAGCAACATCAATTCTTCTGTATGTTTCTTTAATTTTTTTGCACCCATATAAAGAATTAATGTGCCGGCAGCATCACCGGCTAATGCCCAAGATTTAATAGTAGTTGATACCTTATGACCACTTGCAAAAGTAACATCAGAAGCCATGCCATTACTTGTTAATGGAAATCCGGCATAGGCTGCTGCGCCAAGCGCTGAACTAATGCCGGGGATCACCTCATATTCAATGCCATGATGTTGCAAGCTGCGGCATTCTTCGGTTGCACGACCAAAAATAAACGGGTCACCCGCTTTTAATCGCAACACCGATTTCCCGGCCAAAGCTTGCTCAATTACAAGAGGGTGCATGCCATATTCTATCGTTGCACCACAGTAACCTCTATACCCCACTGGCAACATTGTTTTATCTGCGGGGATCATAGAGAGTACTGCTTGATCGATCAATAAATCATAACAAACCACGTCACAGTGACTCATTAGTTCAACGGTCTTTTGAGTTAATAAACCTGGGTCTCCAGGTCCTGCTCCTGCTAAAAATACTTTCCCCGGCTTAGACATTAGATAACCTCCTCTTCCTTGTTACCTCGACGGAATCCATGCGAAAACTCACTTGCATAAAGTCTTGAATCTCTAAATTCGGTTTGATTTAATACTTTACTGACAATAATCATTGCTGTTGAACGTATACCAGCCGCTTCTACTTTTTCAACGATGTCATCCAAGGTGCCTCGGATAATTCGCTCTTCTGGATGTGAAGCTTTTTCAACAACCGCCACTGGCCAATTACCTGGATAGACTTCTTTCAATTCTCGAGCAACTTTACGGATTAAGGTTGCCGATAAAAATAGACACATGGTTGCTTCATGAGCCGCGAGTGATTTAAGGTTTTCTTTTTCTGGTACTGGTGTTCTACCCGATGCACGACTTAAGATAATGGTTTGACACTGTTCCGGTAATGTCAGTTCTTGTCCTAATGCTGCAGCTGATGCTTGGAAAGAACTGACCCCAGGTACGACTTTCCAATCGAGGTTTAAGTCGTCTAACCGACGGGTGGTTTCAGCCAAAGAACTATAGATTGATAGATCGCCCGTTTGTACTCGAGCAACATCTAAGCCTTTGGCATCTGCGTCAACACAAACCTGAATGATTTGATCAAGGTCCATATCTTCAGAGCTCAATACCAATGCCTCTTTATGAGCACGAGCAACGACTTCTTTTGGCACTAATGAACCGGTATAAAGTACCACTGGACACTCTTCCACTAAACGAGCACCTTTTACGGTAATTAACTCTGGATCACCCGGCCCTGCGCCAATAAAAAATACGGTCATACAACTTCCTCCTGCTGAACTTCATTTAACGAGCGGCCGCGTTTTTGCCCCGCCTTAATTGACCCAGTTTCTAGGTCGTATTTTTTGCTATAACCCCGAGGCGTTATAATTAAATTCTCAAATTCATAACTTTGACTGTTACCGACTATTACTGCTGCAGTCATACCAAACTCACAATCTGTAAACTCACTGAGTTTTGAAATTTGAATTGATTGTTCTGGACGATAGGCATTGTCAACAATTGCAACAGGCGTATCTGCATGACGATGTTTTAATAGAATTTTTTGTGCTGTTAAGATTTGCTCTGTTCGACGACGAGATCTAGGGTTATAAAATGTTATTGCAAAATCAGCCACTGCAGCAGCTTCAATTCGCTTTTCAATGAGTGACATTGGTGTGAGTAAGTCCGATAAGGAAATGGTACAACTATCGTGCCCTAACGGCACTCCGACCAAAGATGCACAAGCATTTGCAGCTGTTATTCCCGGTATCATTGTTACCTTTACAGTGTCATCGTTCTTCCATTCTTTTTGTGCAAGCAGCTCGTATACAAGTGGGCCCATGGCATACATGCCTGCATCACCTGAAGAAATAATCGCTACGTTACGTCCGGCTAATGCCGCATCAACAGCCACTGCTGCGCGGTCTACTTCCCGTGTCATACCACTGGCGGATGTCTCTTTGCCCCCCAGTAATGGGCTTATCATATCTAGGTACGGTTTATATCCGACAACAAAATCTGCATTACTAATTGCAAT
This sequence comes from Shewanella sp. MF05913, assembly GCF_059758095.1. NCBI lineage: Bacteria > Pseudomonadati > Pseudomonadota > Gammaproteobacteria > Alteromonadales > Shewanellaceae > Shewanella > Shewanella sp. MF05913. The sequence goes on along the minus strand of NZ_JCAYNT010000025.1, from coordinate 33,223 downwards.
TTTTGCCATAGGCGTCATTAGAGACAATGAACCTGGCCCTATACCTACTACATCTAATGTTCCACTCACAGAAACCTCCAAAAACTCTTATTGGCACCACAATTGACAACTTTAATCTATGATCGTGGTGAATTTATTTGTGACTTAATGCCTAATTACTTGCTTCTACTTCTGCAATAAAATCAGTATCTAACAATTCATTCAATGGTGCTGAGTCAGCGATTGCTTGTAATACTTGCCGCCATTTTTCTTCTGTTAATAATTCTAAAGATTGTAACCACACACTATGATTCGGATCTTGTTGCTTTCGAGCGTATATGGTTGCTGTAGCTCGTTGCCGACAAGCGCCAACGCAATGACTACGAGTCACTTTAATCCTTTTAGCGCCGCTACTTAGTTGCATTGATTTAAGTATTTGACGAATATAATGTGCTAATCCTTCAGCGCCTTCATCTTGACAACGCCCCCCCTCACAAATAAATAAATGATGGGCATAGTGTTTAATTGGCTTTGCCTTTGTCTCTCTAATTAATCTCTTATTTTCTTCTTTCCTATGCCCATGACTTGCTCTATGTGAACTGTGTGAAATAGCGATTGTTTCACCACAAATATTTTTGCGCTTTTTTGCTAACATGGGTTCATTGAAATGCCTTTCACATGCAGCCAATGTCATGTTGAAACCGTCGGCATTAAATTTAAACTTAGGGATAAGGAGTTTGTTTCGTTGACTACCATGCAAACATGCCGCTTCTGCTACAGAACTAATCCCAATACAACGTAGAACAGTTTCAGAAGGATTTTCTATCCCCTCAACCTCAGCAAGCGTTTTCGCTGGATAACAATGAAAATTCAATTTAAGTTGTTGGGCTAATTCAATAATGCCAAGCTCGTTTGCTTTAAGTTCTGCAGAGTGCACACCTGCAATTGAATTAGGGTGTAAATTATTTTTTTCTAAAAAATAAGCTAAACCTTGCTGTAAAACATGTAGGGGAGTATTTCTGTCACAACCAATACCTATTTCTATATTGGTGGGACGCCAAATAACATGAGGTAAATCAGTATCAATAACATGCTGCTTGTTACTAATGATTATCGCAGCTGAATAAGTAGATAAATCAGGTTGCTGTTGAGTTTCACTTACCCAAATGTGCTCTGGCATTCTTTTAGCGTAGGTCCACCAGTTTTTTTGACCACTTTGTTGCCAAATAAGCGTTGCTGCGCCATTTACAACCGCGCTCGATACAGGCGTTATATGCTCCTCAGACTCTGCGGCTAAATGCCATCCTAGTGGCTTTCCAAACATATCAACACTTAAGGTTTCAGATGTATCCGAAGCGGTGGTGATCACCGCTTGTGCCTTGAGTATTTTTGCCACTTTTTGGGCTATTTCATTGGCTCCGCCTCTGTGGCCACTTAACACTGGCACGACAAACTGCCCTGCCTCATCGACACATATCACCCCAGGGTCGGTGCGTTTATCCTGTAACAATGGAGCGAGTAACCGTGTTGCAATGCCTGCACTGAAAATACCAATATGTTGATCAAATTGACTAAAGCTATCACTCAAATGATCTCTAAGAGTCTCTTTTGATGCGGTATCTCCACCCCACTCGCCACTGCGATCGAGAACAAATACTTCAGCATTTTCTAACCTAGAGGCAAGCTGCATGGCTAACAACTGTCCCTTACGGGTAATGGCGTGTATGGCAATGCGCATTACGCAGTACCTTTACGCAAAATGCCTTTACGCTTGCGAATGGAGAGTTGTACCATCGCAAAATATTTGTGTTCTTTAGGGACATCACGTAAGTCTGTAAATACTTGTTGGTTTTCACCAGTTGCATATGAGACATAGGTTGCACAATCCAACATGTTCATAGGCTCTAGTAATTTAATCAAAGGCTCGACCATTCGACCCGCTTTGATCAAAATGATGGTATCGAACTCTTCCATCAATCTCGGCAACATTTCAATGCCATAAGTTGCTGGCACGACGCAGAATCTTTCTTCACCATCGGCTAATGGAATTTGAGTCGCTGAGGGTACTGCCGTAATTGAACTCACTGCCGGCACGATTTCTGTTTCGACATGCTCCAAACGTTCTGCAATCTCTTCTTGAAGGTAAGCCCAAGTGCTAAATACTGATGGATCGCCTTCGGTAATAAAACCGACATCTAAACCTTGCTTCAACCGTTCAACAATTGCGTCAGCAGCTCTGTGCCAAGCTGGTACTGTAATGGTATGGTCTCGACTCATTGGAAACCACAGAAATAGTTTTTCGCCACTCACTTCGTCAGAAGGCACTTCTTGTTGAGTAATCGCCCATGCAAATGAATCTTGAGCACCTAGAGTCTTTTCAGGTATTGCTATTACATCAAGTGATTTAAGTAGACGCACGCTACGTAATGTCATTAAATCGCCAGCGCCAGCGCCAGGGCCAACACCAATGGCATATAATTTTCCAATTTTAGTTGTCATACGTAGGTTATCTCTTTTCTATAATAAATAAATGAATAGGGTTTTCTGCTTGATAGCAGGTGTAATGTGCTAAGGGTTTTGTCTTTGAGATATTAAGCATTAATATTTGTGGCTCTATTTGATGTTGGCGACATAAGCTAAATAGCTCGGTAACACTGTCTATCGTTACGGCTGACACAATAAATCTCCCCCCCGTTTTGAGAACTTGCATAACATGGGTGAAAATAGTGCTCATTTGTCCGCGGCTTCCACCGCAAAACACGGCATCTGGTGCCGGTAAATTAGCTAAACCATCCGGTGCTTTCTGCTTGATGATGTTCATATTATCGACTTTATGCAGTTCACGATTTGCCGCTAACATTTCAAAGCAATCACTATTACATTCAATGGCATATATCTGACCGCGCCATGCTTGCTTTGCACTTTCTATCGCCACCGAACCGGATGCTGTACCGATATCCCACATTATGCTGTCGGGTGTTAAATTAAGATTAGCAATGGCTACAGCACGAATAGGCGCCTTAGTGATGAGCCCTTGTGATGGAATCCGTTTAGCATATTCTTCATCTGCAACATGACCCGGTATGCCATTCCAAGGGGCTTGATCTCCACGGCGCAATAACATTAAGTTTAAAGGGTTTACTTCCCCTGCTTCACCTGCGACCAGTTCAGCTACGGTGAATGTTCGGCAACGTTCATCGACGCCACCCAGCGCCTCACACACATGGATCTGCCAATGTGTTTCTGCAAACGTTAATAAATGAGCGGCTACAACCTGAGGGGAATTAACACCATCGGTTAATAGCGCAAATTCATCAGCTTGCTGTAATTTTGCAACGAGTCCAGTTAATGAACGGCCATGAACTGACAACATGGTCAATTGTTGGCTTGACCATCCATAACGGGCACAAGCAAGTTGTACACTTGATAGTGATGGAACAATATCTACGTCGACATTTGCTTGCTTAGCCGCTTTTAGTAATAACGGACCAATACCGAAAAACAATGGGTCACCAGATGCGAGCACACAAACATCTTGACGGCTGGCAAGCTCAACGACTTGGGTAATGAAACCAGAAAGAGGCGAAGTCATTGCAAGCTTCTGACCCATGTATTGAGGAACAAATGCTAAATGCCGCTCGCTCCCAGCTAACACTTCAGCTTCAGAAATGGCATTCATTGCACGACTGGTTAGGCTTAAACAGCCGTCATCGCCAATACCGACTAAACGTATTTGGCCTCTCATTTAGCAGCCTCGACTAATAACGCATGAATACTAGAAACTACGAGAGGACTGCCACCTTTTCTGCCCAAAGAAGCGATATAGTCAACTTGGTTTTGATCTACCAGTAATTGTTTAGACTCAACGGCTTTAACAAAACCGACAGGAATACCAATAATGAGTGCAGGCTTTATTTCACCCGCTTGGATCATGGTAAGCACTTCTAACAATGCAGTTGGTGCATTACCCACACCAATTATTGCACCGTCGAGCAAGCCTTGATCTCGTGCATATCGCATAGATTCTATTGCTCTTGTAGAACCACTCGCCTTAGCACGTTCAATCACGGTTTCGTTGCTAATAAAACAATAAGCCTGGTTACCAAATACGGCTTTGCGCTGAGCACTTAGTCCTGCGGTAATCATGGTAACGTCAGAAATAATATTACAACCATTTTTCAATGCGTTAACGCCAGTTTCCACCGCTTTATCACTAAATTGATATAACGTTGCAAATTCAAAATCACCACTGGTATGAATGGCTCTTCTTACTACATTCCACTCACCGGCAGAAAAGTGGTGACCACCGTGAAACGTCTGTATTTCATGATCGATAATAGAAAAAGAATCATTTTCTATTTGACGGCCTTGTGTCGTCATCTGTGACATTGCTGTCATTGTATTTCTCCAAGAGTCACGTGTGCGATTGTTGCGCCGTTAAAGTCAACCAGGCGCAAACTAAATTGATAAGAATAATGTGCATATTCAATGCAATGTTGTGCAGCAACTAAACAAATTTGTTCAAAGAAGGCATCAGGTAACGGCGGTTTCATTTGCAAGAGATGCCGCCCTGTTAAAGCATGACGAATAGCATCTACATCTTGTTCATTACAAATAGTGGCGGCGATGTCTGCAAGATGGTTGAAATTAATTGCCCTACCACTGACATGGGTCAACATATTTCCTGCGGTTAACTTGCACAACTTACCTATCATGGTGACAAGTTCTACATGTTTCATTTCGTAACGGGCAGCAGCTCGTAGCCCCACACCACTAAAATCACCAACTTGAACGAAGGCTAATTCTGGTTGGTGAGGAAAATATTCCATGGCAGCTTTTTCGGTACGGCTGCCGGTAGTGAAGTACACAGTGTCTAGGCCTTGTGCTTTGGCAACCATGATATTTTGACGAATAGAAGCAGAATACGCAGAGGTTGAATAAGGGAAAACGGTTCCACGAGTCCCCAGTATTGAAATGCCGCCAATGAGTCCTAATCGTCTTGCAATTGATTCTTCTGCCATCTTTTCGCCATTTGGCACTGATATTTCGACTCTTGCGCCAACCTGGCTATATTTTGCAAGTAAGGGTAGTAGATGTTCTCGGATCATCTTACGGGGCACAGGATTAATTGCAGGTTCGCCCACTGCAAGCTCTAAACCAGGCAAAGTCACGGTGGCCACGCCATTTCCTGCGACAAATGTTATACCGGGTTTGTCGGTTAAACTGACTGTTGTTGTGATATGTGCTTTGTCGGTACAGTCAGGGTCATCACCTGCATCTTTGATGACAAAACAAGTGACTTGTTGGCGAGTTTGTAAGGTTGTCTGTAAATCGAATTGAACTTGTTCTGTTGTTGGTAAGGTAATTTGAACCGTTGCAAGATATTCTGATGTGAGTAATTGTGTTAATGCGCCTAAAGAAGCTGCAGTTGCACAGGCACCTGTAGTATAGCCTTTTCGCAATTCCTTGCGATTTCGACTTTTCTTTATCTTTGTCACTTGCGAAGGAAAATCAGCTTCCATCGGTGAGTTTTTTGACGTTATATCCACAATTAACCCTAAAATTGAGTCTGTATACAACTCAAGCAATTCATCGAATATTGAGTACTGAATCAAGGGCTGTTATCACTGAGGTATAAACTCACTAGGAACGCCCGCCCAGTTTTTATCATGATGGTTAAAGTGGGTATCCTGGCTCAAGATTATACCGAATCTCACCTTCCCAGCTTGCGCCAGTGGTATTGAGTTCAGCTGCGTAGTTTAATACGCTTTATCTTTTACAGTTGCGGGTACAGTCCAGAAATTTCATCTGGTTCCCCTAACTCTTATAGATATTATTAAACGATGTAATTACCGATGTGATTATCGATGTAAATATCGCTTTAATAACCCAACAGAGTCGCCTTAGGCGCTTTAACTAAGATTAATTTTAGGGACTAATTGCTGGCAAAACAGTGTGAGAAATATCAGTAATTTAGATTGTTAAACCAAGTTGTGATCTATAACCGTCTACAGATCACATCAAAACTTATGATTTGTTAAATTGACGATTTAATTCTGCAGCAATATAAAAAGATTGGCTATTGGCTCTAGAGTAGGATAATTGATCAACTTGTATAAACTTGCTCGGTAACATCTTATATAAGTGGCGTGTTTCAGGTGGTTGTGGATTAGGGTTCATTGGCCCTTTTTGGTAGAGATAATAATCAGGTTGACTAACCAATACTGACTCTACATTAAATTTAATCAGCTTACGTGACGACGGTGCTGTTAACACTCCACCTGCTGAATCAATAATGTCGCTAACAATATTGCCTTTACCCGCGATAGTCAGGGGCATTTGAGTGACTTCATACATGACCGTTGGTGATGTCAGCAACGGCTTAATTTGAAGACGGACTTGGGTTAATGTAGTGACTAAAGCAGTTGCTTGCTCAGAACAATCGAGTAACGTACCAAGGCGTGTAATTTGTTGTAACACTGCATCTAAAGTAACTGGGTTGTAAGTAATTGTTTTAGCGCCTAATAGAGACACCATCTCATCTGAAAAAAATCTTGAAGAACCTATAATGATTAAATCGGGATTTAACGATTTTATCAATTCAATATTCGGCTTTATATGGCTACCTATTTTCAGTGCATCTTTAAAATCGTCATTATTACGAGTAACCCCAACGACTTTATGCTGCTGTTGCAACTGAATAAATAAGTCTCCAGCAGCAGGGGCAAGTAACACCACTCTTTCGTAGGCATAATTGTTAGTGGAAAAAGCTAAAGCTGCGATTATCAATAGAAACCGAAACATCATATACCTCAGATAATAATTCAGCGCTGACATCAGCGCGGTTAACGTCATAAAGTAATAGACCTTTTTTGAAAAATACAAACCGGTCGAAATGGTGTAATGCCAAATTAATATCGTGCACCGAAGTAATTACACTGGCATTAAGCTTGGTTAAATGTGCAAATATATCCAGCGTATGCCGAACATCCAAACTAGAGTTAGGTTCGTCTAAATAAATAATTGGCGTGTTCTGATTCAAGACCCTTGCAAGCATCACTCGACGTTTCTCACCCCCAGACAACTCGGCGTAACTTCGTTCGGCATAATGGCGAATGTCGAGCAAGTCTAACAATGCTAATGTTCGGGCATCATCTTGTGCACTAAACTCGCCTAACCTATTTTGGGCATAACACCCCAAACGAACAACCTCAAAGACAGTAAAAGGAAATGAAATCTCAGAAAATTGTGCTAATAGTGAAAATGTCTTTGCTCGTGCAGGAAAAGATAACTGGCTTAATGCCTTATCCCCATAAACAATACTGCCAGACTCAGGTACAAGTAAACCCGTTAACAATCCTAATAATGTACTCTTTCCGCAACCGTTTTCGCCCATAAGTCCGACCTTTTCACCGGATTTAATCGTTAAATGATCTACCGATAAACTAAAGTCACCACGTTGATAAATGAGGTTGTTAACTTTTATATCAACCATTCCAAAAATGCTCCCGACGAGATTGCAAAAGATAGAAAAAGAACATGCCTCCAAGCACTGCGGTCACAATGCCGACAGGAAGTTCTGCTCCACCCGGTATAACCACTCGTGAGAATGCATCTGACAATACCAGTAACCCACAGCCCAATACAGACGAGTAGAAAATGTTGTGCCTCATATCACTACCAAACAAACTTCTTGAAATATGTGGCACAATTAAGCCTACAAAGCCGATAATGCCCGAAAAGCTCACCGCAACCGAGACGAGCAAAGTAGACAAAATAAACGAAGTCGAACGTAATTTTTTAACATCGACACCTAAACTTTGTGCTGATTGTTCATCTAAAGCCAATATATTCAGTTCCATTGACCACCGTTGAAGATATAGATAAATAATGCCAAACAGTACAGCACAGAGTAATAAACGATCCCAAGTAACTAAAAAAATCCCGCCCATAAGCCAATAGACAATGGCATTAAGCGAATCTTCGAAGTAATACTTAGAGAAACTGATTATTGCCGAAGCAATAATGTTCATTACCACGCCAGCCAAAATCATAGTGATAGGATTTATCCGACCTTGTGTTTGCGACAATCGATACACCAACAATAAGCCTGTCATGCCCGTTGCGAAAGCACATACCGGTATCCAATAGCCACCAACACCCAACGAAATGGCCAATACAGCGCCTAATGCCGAAGACGATGCGGCACCGGTAGTAAAACTATCAGCCAATGGATTCTTTAACGTTAGTTGATAGATGCTGCCACTGATCCCCAGCATGGCTCCTATGACAGCAGCAAAGAGAACTCGAGGCACACGGAGCTGGGTTAATATTTCACCATCTAACCCCGAAATGTTTAATGGATTAATCCAATGTGGACCGACTAATGTCGCGATTAAACTAATGAACACTAAACAGGCCAAACAGATTATTTTCATGTTTCTACTCGCTCGGCGATACGAAGCGCTGCGGCACATAAGACTAAATTAAAACCAATAAGGATGATTAACGACATAAAATTAAAATCACCACTATTAAGTAATGCAGTACGTATTAAATCAGCACTGTAAGTCAGTGGTGATATTGCCGCCACAACTTGGATAATTGTTGGCATTTGATCTACCGGAAAAAAAGTGCCAGATAAAAACATCATAGGGGTAATAATAAATGCTGTCATTGATGCTTGGTCGCGGTGGTTACGCATTTTTAAAGCAACAATAAATCCCATTAAAGAGAATGCAATAAGGTGCATTAATAGCGCAATCACAAAACCGAACGAATAATGTAAACTCACCCCACATACCACGCTATAACAGATGATAACGCCAACAGGAATTAATCCTCGCGTTATACCATATAGCACTTGAGCTGCCACAACCTGCCAGCGTTGATTGGGTGCTAATAAAAACTCTTCAAAAATTTTCAAGTAAAAGCGACTGATATTAATCTCGGTCGCAATATTATAACTTTGATTCATACTGGCCATGGCGAGTAAGCCTGGGAATAAAAATGTTAAGTAATCAACCCCGTTAACAGATGTTCCCTCTCCGACACCGTAACCAAATGCCATTAAATAAAGAAAAGGTGGAACAGCTGCAGCCATAACAACCCGCAACAATTTTTTTCTCAGCACCATGGTTTCACGGTAATAAATCCCTACTATTCCACTAAGCATTTTTAACCAACCTTTGTCCTGTCATTTGTAAAAAAGCATCTTCAAGGGTTGTCTGTCTGATACTCACTGTTTCAGCTAATTCGGCTAATCGCTTCATGGCATGACCACGGCTGGCAAAAAACTCTTGTCGACGATCGTCCCCTACTTCAAGTACATGAGAACCTAAATCTTGCTTTAATGTTTCTACATTACTGTCTGCAATAATTTTGCCACTGTCGATAAAAATGACCCTACTGGCCATTCTTTCAGCTTCTTCAATATAGTGAGTAGTGAGGAAAATCGTACAACCAAATTCTTTATTTATTTTGGATAAAAAATCCCACATTTTACGTCGGCTATGAGGGTCAAGTCCTACCGTTGGTTCGTCAAGGAATAGAATTTTAGGATTGTGCATAAGTGCACGAGCAATTACGAGCTTACGTTTCATTCCGCCTGATAATTTCTCTGAAGGGGTATCTCTGTGTTCTTCAAGTTCGGCGAAGGCTAAACTTTCGTTAATTCTTTGTGTGAGTGCTTTGCCACGCATTTTATACAACAAACCGTGTACGGTAAGGTTTTCTACGGGGGTTAATTCTCGATCGATATTATTATGTTGCGGAACAACGCCAATTAACTGTTTTAATGCTAGTCGATCAGTACTATGTGCATGACCATCATATAAAATATCACCAGAATCGGGGGAGATTAGGCCTGTTAACATCTTAATTAACGTTGTTTTACCCGCACCATTAGGCCCTAAGAAAGCGCATATATCTCCACGATTAATGCAAAAACTTGCATTATCTACAGCTTTTCGTTTTCCAAAACTTCTATGTAAACTTTTACCTTCTAATACAGGAGTATTGATTGATAAAGGCACTTCTGAAGTTGACATAACATTATTTACTGGCATAAATTTTAATTATTCTTCAAAAAGAAGAAATCCTAAAACTGATGTTCCGGCCAAGAACGTAAAATTTTGCTGAAGAAGACAAGGTATACTTCTTTCCCAGTAAAGGTGGTATTAAGGATATGTCTTTATAAATTAACATAATAATACCAATCTTACCTGAACTGTGATTCGGATAGGCCCGCCCGATATTCAGCTTTTTTGTTGATTAGGGTTCTCTGGCTTCTGATTTGTCTCTATGTATACGACTCATTTATAATATAAATCTAGGTACATAAAGGTAAACAGTTACAGTTGCGGGTACAGCCCAGAAATAACATCTGGTTCCCCCTCAAATTAGGGTTGAATGAGTATTAAAGCTTAAGACTCTTTCAACAATCTGGCCTAATGGCAAATCAACTTCGCAAGTGTATTGAGATATAATGAGTAAAGCACTGTGATAATTAACAGCCTTTTAAGCAAGGTTATGGTTCTGTGATCTAAACCGTATTGGACAATGACTCAATCTCTATATATTCTCCCTTAAGTTGTGTGCCTTAAATGGATATTGACCTGTATCCCGGAAATCCCGCCACAACCAATTTGATTTAGACCTTCCCCCACGAACTTTAAAAACCAAATTATATGTGTTCAAAAATGAGCTGTTATTTTACCAATTATTAATGAATTTAATTTCATGCACCTTATCAGCCTGAGCCTGTAGAGATTAGGTAGTAATACGTTATTTAACTGTGTGAAAAACATTGATTTTGGGGGTTATTAACTGTTTCATTAAAGCTCATACCACACAAAATATTGATAAAACATGAGATTATTAACATTAATTTTAATAATAAACCATTTTTGCATATTACTTCTCATATTAATAAATAAATACTTGTGCCCTATGACATAAAAAATAACAATTAAAATTGCATTCAATACTTCTAAATAAGTAGAGTGACCACGCCGAAATACCCGCTGTTCATCTATTGTCAGTTAATTCATGCTGGAAGCCGAACAGGCTTATTAAGTTCTATTGATTTATAATATAAGGACCACATATGAAACGATTTAATAAGGCATTTGCTGTCATTATTGGTTCAACTTTACTCATCTCTAATAGTTACGCTGCGGGAAAGAATATGGATAACAAACCCCAAAACGCTATCGTTATAGCCGCTTTTGGCACCACTTATGAGTCGACTCTTGAATCGCTGCTTGATATAAAATCGTCAATGCAAACCAGTTATCCAAATACTGAAGTAAGACTCGCGTTTACCTCTAATATCATCCGAAAAAAATGGCACAAAAGAGCAGCAGATAAAACCTATATTGCAGAACATCAGAATGTACCCGCAACCTTATATAATGTAAAAAATGTTCTTGGTACTCTCGCTGATTTACAAGATTTAGGCTTTAGTAATATTGTTGTACAGCCTACCCATTTAACGCATGGTGAAGAGTATATTGACACTAAAGCCATTGTCGATGCCCTTGCAGATATTGAAACAATAAAACCCAAATTTAAACCTTTTAAACGTCTTGCTCTTGGGCGTCCGTTACTTGGTACTTGGGGCGTTAAATATCCATACCATCAAGATTTACATTCTCTTGCAATAGCTCTCAAGGACGATGTTGCTCAAGCAAAATCACAAAATCGAGCTCTGGTATATATGGGCCACGGTAACGAACATTTATCAACGGGTTTGTACCAAGAGTTCGAAATAGAGATGAACAAAATGTATCCCCAAGTTAAAACTTTTGTGGGGTTAGTTGAAGGTTTTCCTGATTTAAATAACATCGTTATGCAAATAGAATCACAACATGTAACCAGTATAATGTTACGTCCATTAATGATTGTTGCAGGCGATCACGCTAACAACGATATGGCTAGTGATGAAAAAGATTCATGGAAGACGGTATTAACGACACTTGGAATAAACGTTAACACTGTACTCGAAGGGCTAGGAGAAAAGCCTGATGTACAGGCTATATTTATACAACATGCTAATGATGCCGCAAATGATTTAGGTATCCAATTAAACTAAATTTTAGTAAGTGATAGAAATTAAAAAGTGCCATCAATATAATTGATGGTACTTTTTTGTTGAATTATGCCTTTATTCGAGATATTTATATTATTTAAGAGTTAATACTTTTGGCAATACACTTTCTAACCTGAGCCATTGTTCTTCATTCAGTGGTAAACCAAACCTTAGCGCATCTTCTTCATCTGTTAATCTGACAAAAACAGCCTCTTTACATAAGTTATCATGGACTTCTTTTGCATTGGGTAAGTACAAAGTCTGAAACAGACTAGAACCAGAAATCCGCCACCTTTCAGTATTTCCAGACAGAGCGTGAGGGTCTTGTATTTTATTTGTAGCAATCTTAGTTAATAACACTGCAAGTCTCTCAGTACTTTTTTTGAGTCTGGCACATTGAAATTTATGCCAACCGCTATCTTCAAGTGCTTGCTTAGTCACTTCACGAGAGGGCCCAGCTATAATCCACGGCCCTATCTCTACAGCTAAACGATGTAGGATTGGAGTATTGGCGATAACGAACCCAACTCGAATGCCTGCTAGACCAAAAAATTTACCAATAGACCTTAATATAATGAGATTGTTTTTTGGACATAAATGGCTAAGACTACTGTTATTATCGATATCAGCAAACGCCTCATCAACAACCAGTAAGCCGTCATTTGCTGATAATAACTGGTGCCATGCCAAAAGTTGTTTATTGCTGATCAATAAACCGCTTGGGTTGTTAGGGTTAATCACAACTAATGCATTTACATCGGCAACTATAGTAGCGCTAGGAACACCGTCATAATGAACGACTTGCCAACCCGCTTTGAGCCAAGCTTTTTCATGTTCTTTGTAACCTTGTTTTGGCAAACCAACCTTTAGATTAATATTTGAAGACAAATATTGCGGTTTTCCCTTAAGGTGATCCAACCATACTTTAGGTAACAATTGGATTGCCATTTGAGAGCCCGCCACGGCTAAAAGAGTGTCTGTTTGATAATATCGCCGCGCCGCCGCTTCTAACCCATCTTCCTCTTCTGGTAATCTATTCCAACATAATGTGTCGACATTGGTAAATGGGTAAGTCCAAGGGCTCACGCCAGTTGAAAGATCTAGCCAATTGGAAAATGGAATTTGATATTTATCAGATGCAAGCCTCAGCCGGCCGCCATGCATTAATCCGCTCAAAGCGATATTCCTTGTGATAACAACAAACAAAAATAAACAATCCCTAAACACACAGCCCACAATATTGCACCGCGATCCACCAACTGAATCGCCTTATAAATACTGTTCCAATCGGGCTTAGGCCCTTTACCTAGTAAAGGTTTATCACATTTATAGCCGTCATATTCTGCGGCCCCGCCAATGGTAATACCTAATGAACCCGCGCCACTAGCCATAACAGGCCCACCATTAGGGCTGGCACATTGCGCCCCCTGAACTCTGGCACATGTTAACGCATCACCCACATTTCCTTGTATGGCATAAGTCAGTACACATAAGCGTGCTGGGATATAATTTAACCAATCATCCCAATTGGCGGCAAACCAACCGAAAACAAGATATTTATCGTTTTTGTATCCCCATCTAGCATCTAATGTATTGGCTATACGATAGATTATCGCAGCCGGAGCCCCCCCTACAATAAACCAAAATAACGCACCAAATACCGCATCGTTTCCATTTTCAAGCATAGACTCAATCGTGGCGTTAATGACTTGAGACTCATCCAAATTTTCTGTTCGGCGACTGACTATATATCCCACACGCTCCCGCGCCAAAGATAAATCATTTTGACGCAGTGCATCAGCAACCGCTCGGCCATGTTCACCTAAACTACGACCACCAATCACAAAATATAAAACAACAGCTTGTAGCCACCACGGAATGTTGACCCAATACAATAATGTCACCGGTAATGACAATAAAACAACGGCAACAACACCATTTATACGGCGTTTGGCATAATATTTTTTTTCGATAAAGCTAATAACATTCCCAAGCCCTATCAGTGGGTGAAAACGTTTTGGTTCACCCAACAACTTATCCAAAGTAAGTGCTATAACAAGCGCTGCGCAAACTTGCCAAAACATTAAACTGATTAACATAGGGTCACCAAAGGTATTTGTGCACGAATGGACTGCTGCCAATGAGCAAATGAGAGTTGCCCAAGTTCATGGACAATATGATTAGGTTTTATTAATTCTAATAGCGGCACTAATGAGACTTGAGTAAAAGGTGAATGACTGTCAATTAAGCTTATATGTTTTAAAGCGACCTCGAGCTGATGCCAAAAATCATCACAATGCAGATACGGCTGTTGGTTTAGCTTAGCCGACTTAATATAGCTCCCATTGAGATTAGCATTTAAATGTACCGTTTCAATTTCACTGCATAAATCTAGCTGGTGGAGTTTTTTCATTAGAAACGCAACACCTTCGCTTTCATTCATAAGTTGGGTATTGGTTGCCATCATATGTCCCGTGTCAAAGCATAGACCACAGTTGTCATAGTTAATCAATTTGCGTAATTGATCATACTCATCCCGACTATCAAGGCGAAAACTACTTGGCCACCATAGATTTTCAAACAATAACTTACCTGTAAAATAACTTTGTTTAAGCGCAGCATTAATCAAAGCTGAACTCGCTTTTAACGTGTCTTGTAACTGCCAAGGAAATGCAAAATCGAATAAATGTTCCATATCGCAACTAACCGGATGAAAAACAACATAAGGCACATTAAGATCTTGCGCCATATTTAACTGATGTACATAAGTGTCAACCAAACATTGTGGTTCAAGGCCACCATAATACTGCTCAATGGTCTGCCAGTCGCCAAAAATGGATAATAACGCCTGTGCATCTTGCTGCCAAAACGGCAACAATATAGGAAAAAACGTTAAATGCAGCCCTTTAACTAATGCTTTAGGTAATAAGCTCGAATTGAAATTTCCGTGAGGTGCAATTTCAAAACCATCAAGGCCATTTTGCAACAAAAATGCTTCAGCCTGTTGCCAATCTTGAAATAAATGTCCAGGTTTTGGATCGACACCAATATTAATGAGATGCTGCATAATTTACCAATCAATCCCAATACGCGCTTTTAAACCTTGTTGAAAAGCATGTTTTTCTGGCCTGACTTCACTCACCGTATCAGCAAGCGCTTTTAAATCTCGATGAGCAGCCCGGCCGGTAATAATGACAGACATCTCTGTAGGACGATTGGAAAGTGAGCTTAATACATCCGCTAATTCGATAAATCCCCATGTGATCATATAGGTTAATTCGTCCAGTAAAATCACATCATATTGAGGGTCTGCCAACCACTTTTTGGCTTGTGCCCAGGCTTGTTGTGCAGCCATCTTATCTCGCTCAGGGTCTTCACTGTCCCAACTAAAACCGGTATTCATGGTATGAAAAGGCACCCCAAGGCTTGATAATAAATTACGCTCGCCACAGGCTTGAGTGCCTTTAACAAACTGCACCACTGCGACTTTTTGATCGTGACCCAATGCTCGGGTGATGTTGCCAAAACCTGCCGTTGACTTACCTTTACCATTACCCGTAATGACGAGTAATAAACCCCGCTCAATGTCCGCTTTTGCTACAGCCTCGTTAACTTTGGCTTTTTGTGCATCTCGACGCTTTTGGTCTTGTTCTTGTTTGCTGATTGTTTTTACATCTGACATTTATAACACCCCACAATTATTTAATAACACCAACGTTAATAGTGTCACTATTTCGATTACTTGTTCTGTCGCCCCGAGTGTATCTCCGGTATATCCTTGTAAATGCTGCTTCATCAACCTAAACATTAACCAGAACCCAATAATCCAACTGCAACATAAAAAAAGTGATGCATTAATGGGGAATAAACATAATGGTATGGCTGCAATTAGCACTAGTATTACTAATACACTTTTAGACGGAATTAATTTACGTTGCGGGGTTTTACTCGGACCATCCACTCGGGCATAAAGAAGTAATGCAGGCATACACCCTACGCCAGCTCTACCAGCAGTGTGGCTACATATTAGGCCAAATACAGCCAACATTAGGGGTAATTGACTCAGAATAAGGAGTTTAAGGCTAAATGATCCGATTAAAGCAAGTACACCATAAGCCCCAATTTGGCTGTCTTTCATGATTTCGAGTTTACGATCACGTTGCCAGGCCCCCCCAAATCCATCACACACGTCCGCAAGTCCATCTTCATGAAAACCACCAGTAAGGCGCCAACTTATAATAATGGTAAGGGCTACCGCGATCGCTTGACCAAATAACGGTGTTAACAGCCATAAACAACACCCGAGAAAACATCCCACCAATAAACCAACAAGAGAAAACCATCTTGAAGCATTAGCAACATCTTGTTGACTAAAACCAACCCATTTAGGCATAGAAATACGTGTTAAAAATCCGATAGCAGTGAGAATTAATATAGGGTGCCAAGCGCTATAAACCTCACTATTTTCTGGGGCTAATTGATTATTACTCATCATCAATACCTATTAGGAAATTTCATGTTTTGGTAAGCTGCTGCCTAAAAACCAATTGGCAACAACTTGTGGAGCGCTAGCAAAATACCAATGAACATATGAGGCAATGACCGACCCGTGTTGGTATACGGCTTCACTCGATCCGAAACGTCCAGTGCTAAATGCTGTAGCAATAGGTTGAAGCTTGATATCGCTAGTAGAATAATGAAAACAATGACCTTTTAGTAATTCATCAGCTATTGAAACTTGTAAAATACCAATCCCTTGTAATTTATCTTTCATTGTTGCATTGCCTGGTAACACCCCGGCAAAATGAAATGTTTCATTTTGCTTATCTGTTAACGTATCAAGTAAAAACAGCATACCGCCGCATTCAGCAACAACAGGTTTATTACTAGCAACATGTTGTTGAACACTGGCCATCAAAACGTGATTTTGTTGTAAAGTGCGGCCATGTAATTCTGGATAACCACCCGGTAAATAAAGCGAATCGCAATCTGGTAAGGAATCAGTTAGTGGCGAAAAAAGACACAATTCAGCACCTAGATTCTGTAGTAAAGAAAGGTTGTCATGATAAATAAACGCAAAGGCAGCGTCACACGCAACAGCAATTGATTGACCTTTTAGTAATTGATTACATTTTAAAAGGTGCTTATTTTGTGGTTCGTATTCAAAAGATACAGCTTGTGGTAATGGCATGTCGCAACTTTCGCCCAATAACGATGCAGCAGTATCTAGCCAACTATCAAGTTGTGGAATTTCCTGTGCTTGCACTAAGCCTAAATGTCTATCTGGTAGTGCCAACGCTTCATCTCTTGGTAAATAGCCACAATAAGCAATGCCATCGGGGATACTTTGTTGCAACAGTTTTGCATGGCCAACGCTACCCACTTTGTTTGCAACCACACCAAACAAAGTGACATCCTTACGGTAATGCGCCAAACCATAAGCTATAGCACCAAATGTTTGTGCCATTTTAGCGGCTGGAATAACCGCAAGCATTGGAATGGCAAATTTTGCGGCCAGATCGGCACTACTACTTGTGCCATCAAACATGCCCATCACACCTTCAATCAAAATTAAATCGGCATCTTTAGCCGCTTGATATAAATGACGTCGGCAAATGGCCTCTCCCATCATGCCAAGATCAAGTTGATAAGCAGGTTGTCCACTGGCAATTTCATGAAATTTAGGATCGATAAAATCGGGCCCGGTTTTAAACACCCTGACTTTTTTGCCTTTATTGCGCCAGTAACGTGCCATTGCCGCAACCACGGTAGTTTTGCCACTGTCACTAGAAGGGGCGGTAATAAACAAAGCCGGACACATTACTTTTTCCACGACAGTGATCCTCTAATGTCGGCAAATAAAGTATCAAGATCGAGGTGTGCCTCTAAAGTGTCAGCAACTCTGTCTAATCCTGCTTCTCGTAATTGATCCATATCGGATGCTTGAGAATGAGCGGTTTCTAAACCTGCCCAATGAAGCAATAAATTACACGCGTCAGGATCATCGAACATGCCATGTAAATAGCCACCAAGTACGTTTCCACAACTTGATATAGCACCATCTTTTACGCCATTGAGTGTAAAAGGTTGTAAGTCGTTGGAATGGCTTTCGCCTACATGGATTTCGTAACCCGATATAGTGGCTTTTTTATCGTTAATTGCTACGGTTCCACAGACTTGTTTAAGTTGTTTTGTTCTTTGTAATCTGGTGTCTATATTGAGGTAACCTAAACCTAAACACTCCCCGGCAGGACCTTCTACGCCATTGGGATCAGAAATTTTATTTCCCAACATTTGATAACCACCACAAATGCCAATGACTTTCCCCCCAAAACGCAGATGCCTTGCAATTTGTTTGTCCCAACCTTGAGTACGCAACGCGGCTAAGTCGCCACGGGTACTTTTAGAACCAGGAACAATAATTAAATCGGCATTAGGCCATTGATCGCCAGGGCGTACAAAAGTGAGGTCTACTTTTGGATGAAGCCGTAAAGCATCGAAGTCGGTGTGATTACTGATCCGAGGCAAACCCAAAACAACGACTTTAAAGTGCGCATCACCATCAGTTTGTTGCACATTAATAGCGTCTTCAGCCTCTAGGTATAATCCTTTTAAGTAAGGAATGACTCCCAGTACAGGCACCCCCGTTTTTTCTGTTAGCCAGGTTAAGCCTGAATCCAATAAACTTGGATCACCTCTAAAGCGATTGATAATAAATCCGCATACCCTAGCCTGTTCAGTTGGCGACAATAATGCGTATGTACCATACAAATGTGCAAATACACCGCCTCGATCTATATCAGCAATAATGACCACTTTTGCATCAACGGCTTCCGCAAAACCCATATTGGCAATGTCGTTATCACGTAGATTTATCTCTGCTGGACTGCCAGCACCTTCGATAATGCGATGTTCAAATTGTTTACCGAGATCGTCAAAGGTTTCAACCACCATAGCCAACAGCTTAGGTTTGTAGGCATGGTATTCTCGCGCATCCATATCGGATAATACTTTGCCCCGAACAATCACTTGAGCACCAGTGTCAGTATTGGGTTTAAGCAACACCGGATTCATTAGAATACTGGGTTTAAGACCTGCTGCCTGTGCCTGAACAGCTTGGGCACGGCCAATTTCTCCGCCTTCAATAGTGACGGCACTATTTAATGCCATATTTTGCGGCTTAAACGGTGCGACATCGAAGTGCTTACGGGCTAAGACTCTACATAACCCCGCAACCATGACACTTTTACCCGCATCACTGGTGGTGCCCTGCACCATTAATTTATAACGATTCATATGAAAACTCTGTAATTAGGCAGCATTAGAATCTTGGGCTGCTGTGGATTGTTTAATGTGCTGCTCACAGGCATTTTCAAGAACACTTATAATGTTTTCTTGGGTTATGCCCAGTTCTTCTGCAAGTACAAGCAAGCCACCAAAGCCACAGCCTTCAACAACTATGCCTTGTTCGAATACTTGTAAACATGAAAAACGACTTTTCGCAAAATGAGTTCGGTTAACCCTAAATGTCCATGACGATGGCAATAACCTGAGCACAGGTGCAATGTCGACGCCATCGCCACAAACCCAACGCGTGGTATCGATGTTTCCTTGCATTGGCATTTTATTGGTCATGGCAGCATCATTGCGTTGTAAAGCCGCGATTAAAGGGGCAACAAACATCATACCGCCAGCAAATCTTGGTAGACGGAGATTGGCAGGCCAATGAGACATCAAGGTGTAAATTGCAGCTTGTATTTCGTCGTGAAATCTTGGGTTAGACAGTAAGGTTTCAGGATTAAAATCAGATTGTAAAAGACGATATTCTAATTCTAGATCTCGAAGTATTGCTGATTTTTTAGCAAGCTTATTGCTATCTTTTGTACTACCTGCAGGTGATATTGTTAACCCTGTGAGTAGCCTTAACCATAGGGTTGAAAAAGTGGTGCCACCGACTCCGCATTCAGCGACAATGCTGATGTGGCCTGAGATGGCTTGCTGCTGTAACTCGCGTTGTAAATGCATGCGAGTTTCTTCACGATGGGCTTCGTCTTCACCACCATAATGAACGCAACAAATAATCCAATCACTGGGTTTTCCGGTAGGTTTTAGCACCCCAAAGTTATAACTACGAAACTTAATGACATAACCTAAACTATTGAAATAAGCTAATAACGAACGCGTTAACACCGCAGGGCTAATCCCTCCGTTGGCGAGTAAACCTTGGAGTGTAAGCTGGGTTGGATTTGGCAAAGTAGTGAGCGGTGTTTGATGTGCTCCGGTAGAAATAAACTCGCTATCGCGTGTCGGTGTCAGGTGCATTAAATTTTTACCAGCCCCCGCATCTGATATGCCATGCAGCTCTTCAAGTTGTGTAGCTGCAGCATTAAGAATATTAAAAACAATCACTTTCCTATTATCACTTGTTACTGAAGAAGTTGATTGTTCATTAACATACTCTATCGAGGCTGAACCATTACTGTTTTTAACACCAAGACTTGATTTCATAGCATATCCACCGTAATTTATTTTTACGCTCATCATTAAACAAAACATTAATCAATTAATTTCATCGATAAAATCATTTATAAACAGATATTTGTTTCAATATATTTTATTAAAGCTTTTTAAGGTGAATTATTTAAGCCTACCAATTGAGGCCATTGAGTACCTTCATCGTCTATAAACACCCCTATAGACAAACTGGCACCATGTTGTAACTCAACACGACTTAAATGAGCATTTCCCTGCTGTAGCCCTTGTAGTAACCAAGATAAGATGACCCGTATAACACCTGAGTGAGTAATCAGGAGGATATGCTCTCCGGTAAAACGTATGCTTAATTCATGTATTAATTGACTGACGCGATGTAACAGAGCATTAGTTGACTCTCCTCCCGGCGGGATGTGGTGCCAGGGCTGGTGCCAATAGGTTTCAAACGCTTTTGTAGGCATTTGCCAAAGTTCAGCCAACGCTAAACCGTCCCATTCACCAAAATCTAACTCTTGTAATCTGTTTTCGATCACCAGTGGTGTGTTGTTTTGGGTGCTATATTGAGTGGCAAAATCTGTACAGCGAGTTAAAGGCGACGTAATTACTCGGTTATATTGAGCGTTACTGCATCTTGCTTTCATCTGTTCAAACCCTTTAGCGGTTAGCTGCGGATTTGTTCGACCCAGTAATAAATGTGCGTTTTGCGGTTCACCATGCCTAAGTAAAGTCATTTTAGTTAGCATAATGCCTCCAACGTCAATTGCGCTTGTGCTGCGTTTGACGTTAACTCGAAATAATCTCTACCTTTTAATACGTTGGCTAAATTAGCTTGGCAAAAAATGACATTGTCGGCACAGGTAGCAACGGCTTGATGTAGCTCACCACTTGCGATAACAAATTGTTGACTCATCTCATCATCAGGAATTAATCCCAACCCTGTTTCTGTTGAAACCAAAACAATATTAGCGTTTGTGCGTTGCAGTCCATCAATAAGACGTGCTATTTGCTGTTTAAGGTCGCTTGCAGCTATAAGATGGTTGGTCAGCCAAAGAGTAAGGCAATCAATAATAATCCATTGATTTACATCTGAATTGTCTAGTAGAACATCGACAAGTGCATAAGGCTCTTCAATCACGGCCCATTCTTTCGGACGTCTTTGTTGGTGCAGTGCAATGCGTTGTTGCATACTTGGTGCAGCTTCTGCGGTCGCGACATATATTATGGGTTCGCCTTGAGCTTGTGCCGTAATAAACGCTTCGGCTAAACCTGATTTACCACTGCGTGCGCCGCCAATAAATAGACTGATCATAATGCCGCCCGTTGTTCTCGTGCCGCATCAACTAATTCACATATCTTAGCCATCCCTTTTACGACTCGAGGGCCAGTTCTATGCACAAGATCGCCTTTGATTAATTGTATTTGCTGATTTGCAACCGCCGGGATTTCGTTCCACATGGACCAATCAATACTTTCTTGATTACTGTTACCGTGATAATGAGGTTTAAGAATTAGCTCTGGCATTCTGACTAGCACTTGCTCCATCGATACCTGAGGATATGCAGCAACACCGTTAGCAAAAATATTAATAGCGCCACAATCTGTTAATAGATCATTCATCCAACCACCTGACACAGTAGTAAGTGGTTCTGGCCATATTTGATAGAAGACTTTTACAGGCGTTTTATGACTGTATCGTTCGCGTAACTGCTTAAGAGTGTGTCTAAATACCTGGGCTTTTTGTTTTCCGACCTCAAGATGTCCAGTGGCCGCACCCAATTCTTCAAGTTTATCTGCTATATCGTCTAGCTTACTGACACTGGTATCTAATAAAGGTAAATGTAAATTGTTAAGCTGATCGATTAAAGGTTGGCTGGTATCTTCAAAACTTAACACCACTAAATCGGGATTAAGTACAAGCAATGCTTCCATATCGATGAAATCTGAATGACCAATACGTTTAATATTTTTAGCTTCTTCAGGAAAATCTGCATAGTCAACGGTGGCGATTATCTTATTCCCAACGCCTATCTCATAAAGCAGTTCAACTGAATGTGGGGATAGTGCAACAATACTATTGACGGTTTTGTGACTAGGCGTATTGGATAAATCCAATTGTTCAATACTATGAGTCTCAGCAGCAAACGTTAAGCTTGATAACGTAAGCAATAAGATGATGCTAGTTAATTGAAATAAAACCATAAAAATGGGATTAGGTTGCCATTTATGTTTACAAGTCATCTGCATCATAAGCTATTACTGCTATTGATTTGTTTGCTTTTTAGTATCATAGGCAAACCCGCAATACACACAGTAACGGTATCCACTACTGCACCAAGGTGCTGATGCAGCCAACCTAACTCATCAACAAACTTACGGTTAAACTCTCCCATAGGTACAACACCTTGGCCGACCTCATTGCCAATCATGATGATGGGACAATGGCTATTGGCCACTGTCGAAAGTAACCTTGCTTTAGCCACTAACCATTTGCCTTCGTTACTCATTAATTCATTAGCCAACCACAGTGTTAAGCAATCAATTAATATAAGCGTATTATCTGCTTGCGCATGGTCAATCGCCTCAGATAAATCTGTCCAAGCCTCTATAACATCCCAGTCACTGGGTCTATTCATTTGGTGATGCACAATCCGTTTAGACATTTCACTGCCGATGACACCATCAGGTTGAGCCGTAACGATTAAAGTAATTTTTCCACCTGAAAGATTTTGCCACGTTAGCGCCGTTTTTGTAGCCAACGTGCTTTTACCTGATCTCGCGCCACCTATAATGAGTTGCTTCAAAATGTTTTTCCTTTTCGCTTCATCAAGATGCCTATAAAAAACACGCTGCCAATAATTGATGTCACAACGCCAACGGGTAATTCTTGATTGTCCAATATTTGCCTGGACAACAAATCAACCCAAACCATTAATATTGAACCAAACAAGCCTGTGGCTATGAGTGTTGCTCTGCTGGCTGCACCAATGAGCATTCTGACGATATGAGGAACCATCAACCCAACAAAACCAATACCGCCACAGTTTGCCACTAACGATGCGGTTATCATTGCGGTAAGCAGTAACATACCTAAACGTAATGGCACCACGGCAACGCCTTGAGTGTGAGCACTTTCATCACCGGCCATGAGTGCTTGTAAGGGCCGCTGAAATTGATACACAATGAAAATAGAACCGATTACAACGATGCTTGGGAATAATAAGTTATGCCAATTTGCGCGACTAAAACTGCCCATATTCCAAAAAAGTACCGACTTAATAGCTTGATCTTCACTGAAATACAGCACCATATTTGACAATGAAGACAATAAAAATGAAATGGCAACACCAGCAAGAATAAGCCCTTCAACTTGACCATCTCGAGCCATCATCATCACCACAAAAACAGCAATTAATGCCCCAAGAAATGCATATAAAGGTAGACTTGCACCACTGAACCCCATGGTAAGTGCAATAACAGCACCCAATGTTGAACCCGATGAAATACCAAATAAATAAGGATCGGCAAGTGGATTACGTGTCACGCTTTGTAGCACTGTCCCCGATACTGCAAGGCCGGCACCGCATAGCATTGCCAGCACTACTCTAGGTAGTCGAAGTTCTAAGATAATTCGGTCAGTTAACGAACCGTATTCTTGGCCCATCACATAGCGACTAAAAGAATTAAACACTTCAATAAGGGCAATATCGGCACTTCCCATGGCGATGGCAAATATGGGCGACACAATAAAAATCGGAATTAAGATAAATAATAGCCAGCTGGGTTTAAGCATATATTTGCCCTTTGAGTTCACTGGCCGATGAATTTGCATTTTCATCTTTGTTTTCAGTTTCAGCGACTTGCTTAGGTGCGAATTGATATAAAGCCTTACTGGGCTGTGAAAATTTAAATCGAATACTGGGGTAAACATTATTTGAATGGTAGTAAATATCTGCGTCTACAAGATACACATGTTTTATATTTTCTTGAGTGAGTACGTCATTGGGCGTACCAAATGCAGAGACTTTACCTTGATGAAGTAATAACAAACTATCGCAATACGCACTTGCAAGGTTCAAGTCGTGAATTGAAGCAATAACAGTAATGCCCAAACTTTTAACTAATTTAAGTGTTTCAATTTGGTAATGAATGTCTAAATGATTAGTCGGTTCATCTAAAATAAGTAACTGTGGTTGTTGCAATAATGCCCTTGCGATTAATACTCGCTGTTGTTCCCCTCCTGATAATGAATCAAAATTATCGTTAGCTTTGTCGAGTAAATTGACTCGGTTGAGTTGCGCATTAATTTGTGTTGTTTCATCTGCTTGGTTAACGCTTTTCCACCAAGGCTTTTTGGCTAATAAACCCGATCTTAAAAATTGCCGAACAGTCATGGTAAATCCTGTTGGACAATGCTGTGTAACTACTGCCACATGGCGCGCAAACTCAGCTTGGGAATAGCTAGAAATATTGTGTCCATTGAGAAAAACCTCACCCGCACTCGCTTTTATATAACGATATAGGCACCGTAATAAGGTTGACTTACCCACTCCGTTTGGACCAAGAATACCAATAAATTCACCTTTATTTACCGTAAATGATACCTTATCAAGCACCGATTTTTTATCTGTTGACCAGCAAACATCTTTCACTGTTACGTGAGAATATTGAGTTCTGTGGTGATGGCTATCGTATTGGCAGTTCATCTTAACCTCGCGTTAGCAAACCTTTGGGGAAAAAGAATGTGTTAACCTTTTAATCAGGATTAACACATTCAATTGGTAACCTTAGAATTTGTTATAACTCACACTTAAATACCACTGTGCACCGGGGCCGTAGTAATCAGCATTTGATATAATATCTTCGTCAAATAGGTTGTTTGCCTTTAACCGAAACTGCCAGTTTTGCGCCAATGTGTAACCAATACTTGCATCAACTTTATGGTAAGCATCGTTGTATTCGGCGCTATCTTTACGCTTGCCTTGATAATGGTAATCAAGTCTTAAATCCCAATCCGCGATTGGGTATGCGAGAGAAAAGTCTGCCTCATGCTCACTTCGGCCTTCTAGCTCTACATTAGTGAGTTTATTTTCAGTATCTAGGTAGGTATAACTCAGTGTGTGCTGTAGGCCATTAACCGTAAAGTTAACACCAAATTCAGCACCTTTAATTGAGGCTTCATCAACATTTTCAGGACGATAAATATCCCAATCATATTGATCTTTTTCACCCGTGTTCACCCAGTTAATAAGATCATCGACTTCTGTATCAAATACACTGACATAAGCATTATAATCTTCGTTTGTGTAACTTAGCGTTAAGTCGACATTGGTAGAGGTTTCTGACGTAAGGTCTGGGTTACCAGAATTAGGCCAGTATAAGTCATTAAAAGTAGGTGCTTTAAAACCAGTTCCATAGCCCAAACTCATACGCCAATTATCATCAAATCGATAACCTGCACTGAGATTGAACGATGTTTCACTGTCAATGTTTTCGACATCGTCGTAACGAACTACGCCTTCAAGTAACCATTGATTAATATCAACTCGAGCAAGAGCAAAAACAGCCGTTATATCACGCTCATTTTGGGCATAATCGCCTTCTACTTCTTCAGAGATATAATCTGCTCCCGCATTAAACGTCAGCATGTCGTTTACTGTAAACTGGTTTATCCAACTCACTTGGTCACGGGTTGTTTCGTATAACGACTTGCCCTCAACGCCATTACGGAAATTTTCATTTGAATCTTGGCTCTGACCAATTAACAACTTAGATTCCCAGGCATCTGACTGGTATTGCGCTGCTGCGTTAAAGTAGTAATTATCAAAATCAGCTTCATTACCGCCCCAAGAACTGTCGTATTCATAGTTTCCTGAAGAATATTGACCATTCCAGCTGATTAACCATTGATCGGTAATATTTTGCAGACCATTAAGTCCCACGCTCAGTCTGTCATATCCATCATCATCAGTCTCAGCGTCACGCTTAGCATCAAAACCATCACTTTGCTCTTTTGACACAGTCACACTGGTTAATCCATCACCATGTGAAATGCCGCCACCAGCGCTATAGCGAGAATAATTATCGCTACCTAATTCAGCACCAACAAAGCCTTCGCCTTGTGCATATTTACGAGTAAATATTTGGATAACTCCACCAATGGCATCGCTGCCCCATACTGATGCTCTTGGTCCTTTGACGACTTCAATTCGTTCTATTTGTTCTGGTGATAGGCCATTAAAACTGGCACTGCCTAAGGTTGCAGAGCTGATACGAGCACCATCTACAAGCACTAAAACATGATCTGAATTTGCACCACGTATACTCACACTGGCGGTTTGCCCTGCTCCACCAGTGCGAGTAACACTCACACCGGGTAATTGTTCTAATAAATCAACCACAGATTTAGGATTAATCTGTGCAATTTCTGTCCGCTCAATGGTATTGACCACGGCAAGACGTTGTTCAGGGGAGGTGTCAAAGCGATCAGCAGTGACCACCATAACGTCATCCATTTCTTGTGAGGCTACCTGGAAACTTGCTGCACACATTAAGGCAACAATAGATAAGCGCGTTTTTAACTGCATGGTTTTTCCTTAGAAAAAAGTTAAAAGCGCGGGAATGCTCCCTTTGGGGGAGATAATCAAAATAGAGGTTGTTTCATCTTATTCTGATCACAACAGATAAAACCGAGTGAGAGTGAAGCCTAGTGTTAAATACACCCTAATTGCCGACACTATTATACTTGGTCGTCTGCTCAAGAAACCCGCTTGAGTCAAAGTCTAATAGAGGTCGGTCTCCTGGCTCTCAGCGTCTAAACATATTCCTTCCCGATCGTCGACCAGTGGTATTAATATGTTGCTCTGATTACAGTTGCAGGCACAGCCGCGGTATCTCACCGCATTCCCATGAACTAGTTATATATTGTTTATATTACTGTCCACCTCTACATGCCAAGCAAGTTACCCCCAGTTTTATTATTCGCCTAGGAGCAAGATCACAGATACATTTTTTTCAAATAAAGTGTGTGATTTCTTACAGTACTTTTGAAGGTTTTTGACTGACTTTTATGTAAAAACCTAAGTCTATCTTCATCAAATCATTTTTCTGGCACGAAGAATTTCTGCCCCGATAATCAATACCCAATTGTTGCTAAGGGGTTTGAATATCCTCTAGACGTCAAACGAAATTCAAACAATTAAGTGACACAGTTCATAATTTGACAACTCACGCGGCTTTTTTTACAGAAAACAACACTGAACACTAATCAACTTAACCTCACCATACTTGTGCAAAAAAATGTGTTTAAGACTTAAACATAATAAATAGGTATGTATGATGAAATTATATAATAAAACACTGATAAGCTTATTGATGGTGAGTTTATGGGGCTGTGGTTCAGAAGACAAAACTGTGGTCGATGCACCACAGGCAATCGTTACCGAAACCCCTGCGGACTCAAAAGTCGTTAACGAAGCCTGGAATTACATTGAAACTCCTTATTTCGATATTAAAGGGTTTGAATTAAGAGGAAATGTTGGGGTTAATATTGGCCGACTTGAAGACAATACCACCAAATGGGTTGGCACAGGCCTGTATCTTCAAGCAACTGGTGACAGTTCTCGAGATATAAACGGTGATGGCAGAATTGCTTTCAACGATGCAGCACTAGCAGGCATTGTTAATAAAGAAACGGGACCTGCTTACACCCAAAATACACAAGCTATGATTGATTATCTTGCAACTAACCCCGATGGGCTTGGCGCGGGCACTGCAAGACCTGATATCTTTAAACCAGGTCACTATAGCCCGTTTGATTTGCTTCGTTTTATT
The DNA here is from genome assembly GCF_059758095.1 of Shewanella sp. MF05913. Classification (NCBI taxonomy): domain Bacteria; kingdom Pseudomonadati; phylum Pseudomonadota; class Gammaproteobacteria; order Alteromonadales; family Shewanellaceae; genus Shewanella; species Shewanella sp. MF05913. The sequence continues at coordinate 4,830 of NZ_JCAYNT010000025.1, read as the reverse complement.
GTGGGTACCCGTGCTGATATGCGCTGGGAAGGTGATATAACCTCTTATAAAGATTCACAATATAATACGTTTGAATACAAAATCTCTTGGGATGCTAACGGTGATGGCCTGTTTGATGAAAATGACGGTGAACACTTTAATAGTGAAAACTGGCATTTTTCAATATTCCCATCAATTGGTCAAAATAGACAATATGGAAACCGATCGTTTGAAACGAGCTATGACCGCATCGACCAATTTTGGTTAAAACGAGAAATGAAAATTAGATTCTTACCATTCACTGATGAGATGACCAATAGACGACATTGGGTGTGGCAGCAAGAACAGGATCGTCTAGCGGCTGATGATGGGAAATACATTATTCCAAAAGTATTTCATATTAATTCTTTTACAGGTGAACTGCAGGTAGTTGCTCAAAATGTAGAAGTACACCCTTTTAATCTTCGCTCTGATGTATTCCAAGAGGGAGTTATGACTGAAATGGATGCCTGGTTGTCTGTTGCAAAACAAATTGACGCAGACATCAGGTTTACTTGGTGGGCAACCATGAGTTCTGGGGCTGTAGTAGACCATTTTGCAATGATGTATGACCAATGGACTGGCCCTTATGGTGGCTGGACCGCTACATCTCCATCACGTGGTGAACTTGCGACTGCAGGTGATTTCTCATATACACCGCCTGCGTGTAATTTTAATCGAGATGGATCTTCCCCGGCATCAGGTATGGACCCAATCAATCCAGCTGTTTGCGCAAAAGAATGGCAAACTTTTAACGGAACTGGAGCGGTAAACAATGAGTTCACTTATGACTCAAGAATAATGACATACCCTTGGGAATATCTTCAATTAGTATCATTTAAGTTTGAACAGCCTAATCCTATTGATGTGGATTTACACAAAGATCATAAAATTGATGTCTATATTGCAAAAGATGAACTCCAGCATACGACACTTGATAACCTAGGTGATTTTGACATGTACCCATCTGCAGACGTAACGGGTACAGGGACATTAAGATACCTCCCCGCAGCAACGAGTGAAACACAAGTAGGTAATGCTAAAATTCTCGACCAGACTCATTTTGGTTGGAAAATAGCCGATTGTACTGAATGTCACAATGATAAAAAGGATCCGCTAGGCCATGGTGGGCAAAGCTGGCCAACAAACAGTGCTGATGGATTTGATTATCCCCAACCTCATTATTGTGCAACTTGCCATGGAAATAACGGGGCGACAGAAGGTCATAACCGCGGGGCTCGTTGCTTCTGGTGTCACAATACTAATAATGAAAGTCAACTCCAAAAACATCATGGCGATTCCAACTTAGCCAAGTTTATTCCTAAAGAAAAGAATGTTTCTAATCAACGTCATGCAAGTACAGCTACTGTGAACGAATTAGGCAATTATCAACCTTATGATGATCTTTGGGTCCCTAGCCATAATAATGATTATACGTTAAGTAAGGTATTTCCTGATCCATACACTTGTGGTACTTGTCATGGTTATAACCATGAACCGAAAAAATATAATGTAAAATAATCTATCTTTAATTGATGAAGCCCAGCAGAGTAATAACGACTGGGCTTTTTTATCATCATGTTATTAATAAGATCTTGATAACTATTATCCTTATATTAATTAACAAAAAACGATCATGTCAACAGCAGAGGGTTGTATGGTAATCCCAAGATGATGTCCTTGTTCACATATCAACAAATACCTAATGGTTTACTTCATAAAACAACAGTGTTTTATTATCATCAAAACTATAATGTAACCAACATTAAGCTACTAAATTGAATGCTACTCAACATTTATGTAAGAGGTTTGGTATGAGTTTGACCTTGAAAGAAACACTAGATTTAATGAGCGAACTCAAGGAGAAAATATCCAGATATGACAAATTAGAACTTGCCTATAAAATCTATCCTAGAGAAGGTCTTGGTGAATTAAAAGGAAAAAAACTATCTATTGCTAAGGCATTGGTTATTCAAAATAATTATCCATTATTGGTCACTAATCTTAAGATATTGACAAAAATAACTCCAATAACGACATTTGCATCTGTCAATAGTATTTCGTTACCTGATTTTGCACTTAAAGGCGACTGGCCGAAAGGTTATTTACCATTATCTAGTTGGTTTTCACAAGACAGTAATAAGCCTTGGTCTGATACATTAAAAGACAAATTTAATTTGGGTTGTGAATCGTGTCTAACCATTATTGTGAGTAGTCCTGAACAAGATTTTGTAGGTGGTTTTGCTATATTCAGCGAACAAATAAAGCAAGATGACTTGGAAGACTACTTAGAAAAAAATAAAATCGCTGATTATCTCGATTTAATACATTTTTATATGACCCGAAAGTACTCTAATTTGACTAGCCCAAGCCAATATAATGGCACTATAAAACCTAAAACACGCAAAGTGATTGAGCTTACTGCCATGGGATTTCACGTCAGTGAAATTAGCAACATGTTACATCTTACTGAAAGAGGCGTAAGCTATCACCTTGATTTAGCCAAGGAAGTGTTGGTTGCAAAGAACAAAATGGAGCTCATTTACAAAGCGACCCATGAGTGTATCATCTAACAAGTACACCACTATCTCAATGTTGGAACAGAGATCTTTACCAACTTAACGAACCAGTCTCTTGTATTAATATCCGAACTAATTGAGTGTCGAATAAAGGCCAGAATATTTGCATATTCTGGCCTTTGAATTACAACTGGTTTTCTATTCTTCTACTTTCTTTTTTTACTCATTTTCAAAACCATGACATGTACCGCAGCATCACCACGTTTACTGCCAAGATCTTTTGCATAAATCTCGGTTCGTATCCCGCTATCAGTCACAGTGGCAGCATTTGCATCAATCGCACCTGTAAAACCGTCATCATAACCTAGCGCATTGGCACTGTGGTTATCATCATCAATTATAGAACCACCAATACTTAGCCTAAGTTTTATCCAATTTGTACAAGACTTTTTTCTATTTCGTTTGCAGTTAACCCATAACTAAGTAACACCGGTCACATTTGTCAAGCAAAAACACCTTTTTTACATTAAATAACACTGTTTTATTTGTGGGTTTGTTTGACGATAGTCGTGTAAATAAAAGCTGTTATAAATAAGAAAAAGGTAAATATGATGAAAATACAAAGCAAAACATTAATCGCATTATTGATGATTGGTATGTGGGGCTGTGGATCTGATGACAAAACGGTAGTCGCATTAGATCAACCCGTTACTGATACTCCAACTACACAAACACCAGCAGAAGGAAAAGTGGTTAACGAAGCCTGGAATTACATTGATTCCCCTTATATGGAGTTCGGTGATTCAAGCTTAAAAGGACAAGTCCAACTGTACGTGGGCAGGATGCAAGACAATGTTCAACCTTGGGTTAGCAGTGCATTGCTGCGCTCTTTTAGCGGTGATCTTTCTGGCGATATGAACGGTGATGGCGCTATTAACCACCGTGATGCAACCTTAGCAGGGATGAAGAACGTTGAAGCAGGACCCATTTCTTATGTTCAGACTGTGGATATGCGTGAATACTTAGCCACCAATCCTGATGGACTGGGCGCGGGAACTTCAAGACCTGATATTTTCGTTGAAGGTATCTATAGTCATTTCGATCTTTTACGCTTTGTCGTCGGCACTCATGATGATTTACGCTTTGAAGGGGATATCATTTCTTATAAAGACTCAGCCTATGATACCTATGAATTCCATCTTTCTTGGGACCAAAACCAAGATGGTGTGTTTGATGAAAAAGACGGTGAATATTATAATAGCGATGATTGGCATTTTGCATATGTAAATAGCAGAGGGCAGAATACTTGGTATGGCGGCTCACGCTTAGATTATAACTATCGCCGGATGGACCAAACATGGTTACGAGAAAATCAACAGGTGCGTTTTTTACCCCATAACGAAGCTATGACCAACCGCAGACACTGGATTTGGAAGCAAGAGCAAGACCGCTTAGCCGCAAATGATGGTAAATTTATTATTCCAATACTCATGCATCTGGGCGGGCCCGAATTAACCCTCCCTGAAATCCAAGCTCAACAAAATCCTATCCCAGAAATTATCGCGACCCAACTTGAAGTAAAAGCGTTCAATTTACGTAGTGATGTATGGCAACCAGGACACATTACCTCTATGGACGTATGGATGAGTCTTGCCGAACAAACCGGAGAAAGATATCGCTTTTCATGGTGGCCTGTTATGAGCTCTGGCGCGATTGTCAATAACTTTGCTTTAATGGAACACCCATACTCGGGCCCATTTGGTGGCTGGATGGCATCGATTCCTACTCAAGGCGAATTAGCTACGGGGAATGACTTTTCAGTGGTACCTTACCCGGCTTGTGACTTTAAGCTAGACGGTTCGCCAACTGCAGCAGGTGAAGGCGAAATACCTCGAGACATATGCAACCAAGAATGGCTATCATATCAAGGTGTCGGCGGTAATAATCTCCTTGAGGTAGCTGGTGCTAATTTATTATCCTATCCACCAGAGTACATGTCGTTGTTAACGCTAACTGCTACAGCGTTTAACAATGTTGATGAAATTGACATGCATTATGGTGATAGAGACAGTAAAGAAATGTATGTTGCAAAAAACGAATTACAATTCTCTACCTTAAATTCGCTTGGCGATTTTGACCTGTATCCAACTGTGGATGCCACTCAAACGTAACCGTCTAGCTAACCACACCTATTGTTTAAAATTCCATGGTAACAGGTTGTCGATATCCGGTGCTGGTTTACACAGTTCATCAAGACAAACCATGATGTAATCAAATGGGATTAAACCATTTA